>JAQBWG010000129.1 GCA_027625225.1 Chloroflexota bacterium
GCCGCAACTCCCACAGAACTGAGCCCCCGGCTTCGATTCAGTACCGCATTTAGGACAAGCCATATCTGCCTCCTCTTAGGCGCTCCCCTACTCCACTATACGGATGCTCCGCAGTACGCCCTCGCACTCCGCCCGGTCCGTCGACTCCCCGCCAAAGCTGCCCCCGCACGTACCCACCCACCGCACATCGCCGTCCCACACCACCATCGCCATCGCCTGCACCGTCTGCCGGCCCAGCCCGCCCCGGTACTCCACCAGCATCGCCGGACGCCCGCTCACCTCCGTCGCCTCCTGCCACAGCACCTCCAACGTATCGAACGTCGTCCGCAAATCTTCCAGATGCGCCTCCAGCAACCCCTCGATGCTCTCCGGTTGGGACGACAAAGGCTGCGTCAGCACGTTCAGCAGCGGCGAGATGAATGGCGGATTCTGCCGCACCCCCGCGAACAGTACGTACGAAATCTGCGACCCCTCCGGGTTGAACGCCTGCAGGTCTTGCAGCACCTCCCACCTCTCCGGCAGCATAATCGTGATAAACCCCTCGTCGTCCCGGTACGTCACGAACCCCTCATCCTCCGACACCACCACCGCCGGTGCCACCGTCGGCGACGGCGTCAGCGAAAATGCCAGGTCTCTATCGCCGCCCCCGCACGCCGCGACCAGCGCCACCAGCACCAATCCTGCAATAACCATCCTAACCATCAAATACTCCCGATTCTCTCTATACTCCGAACGCCTCATTTTTGCAGAGATTCATCCCATCCTTGAGTGTCCCCATTCATCATCGGGCAGACTACCACAGCCATTCTTTGGGTGCAGGGTTCAACCCTGCCTCGTCCCCTTCATCCCCTTGTTGCTCACCTGCCATACGAGACAGCTTCACGTCATCCACCACCACCGAGAGCACTCAATTGGATGCAAACTCAGTTTGCTTCGCGACCTAAGCGCCACCACTGCGGAACCGTCTGCTCCGCCGCCCGGATATCCCGGCGCAGCCTTCGCGCGTCCGGCTCGTACCGCTCCACCTCCGCCCAAAACCGCGCCGAGTGGTTCATCTGCACCGTGTGGCACAGTTCGTGGACGAACACATATTCCACCAGCTCCGGCTCCAAAAACAACAGCTTCTGGTTCAGACTAATGCTCTTCTTCGCCGAACAGCTCGCCCACCGGCTCCGCTGCGCCCGCACACCAGCGCTCCTGAAGGGCAGCCCCTTCGCCTCGCTCACCCGCCGCAGCCACGGCACCAGCCTATCTTTCGCCTTCGCCTGCAACCACCCCTGCACCGACGCGAACCACTCCTCGCCGCCGCTCACCACCAGCCGTCCCGACCCGTTCTCCCGCGCCCGCGCGCCCGCCAGCTCCGCGAACTCGTACTGCACCGCCCACTCCTCCGACAGAGCAGGAAGCCGCACACGCTCCGGCCGCACCACCTCCAAATCCTGTTTCTTGCGCTCCAGACGCGCCCACGCATCGTCCAGCAGTCGCCGCTCCTTGAGTAGGATGTCCTTGAGGCGCCTTCGACTGAACCGCCGCGGCACCGTAACCACAACCCCGTCCTTCAGCGACGTCCGCACGCTGATAGACCGAGCCCACCTATGTTCCCTGACCGTGTATTCGGGAAGACTGTCCTCCATCAGTTCATATAGATTCCGCCGTCCACGTTCATGCACTGCCCCGTGATGCTCTTCGCATCGTCCGAAGCGAGGAACGCGGCCAGCTTCCCGATGTCCTCCGGCGTCTGCTCCTGCTGCATCGGAATCCAGTCCTTCACCATCCGCTCGAACAGCTCCCGCCCGCTCAGGCCGTGATACTCCGACTTCCACGAATACTGGCTGTACTGCTGCGCCAGCCGCTCGAACATCGGCGTCCAGATCAGCCCTGGACATATCGCGTTCACATTGATGTGATGCCGCGCCAGACGTGCCGCGAACGACTGCGTCCAGTTCGCCACCGCCGCCTTGCTCGCGCAGTAAAACGGCGCCTCGCCCCCGCGCCTCGACGCGATGGACGCGATGTTGATTTGCTTCCCGTACCCCCGCTCCACCATGTGCGGCATCACCGCCTCCGACATCATCACCGCCCCGCGCACGTTAACATCGAACGTCATCTGCCAGTCCTCATCGCTCCCCTCCGCCCTGTCCCACCAGCCCGGCGCGCCGATGACACCCGCGTCGTTAACTAAAATGTCCACCTGCCCGAACCGCGACAGCACCCCGTCCACCACGCCCGTGATAGACGCCCGCTTCGTCACATCCAGCGCAAACCCCTCGGCCTTCGCGCCGTCCTGTCCCAGCTTGCCCGCCAGCGACTTCGCCCCGTCCTCGTTCAGGTCCGCCACCACCACCGTCGCCCCCTGCTCCGACAGCGCCCTGCATATCCCCGTGCCGATACCGCTCGCACCCCCGGTAACAATCGCAACCTTCTTTCGCAAATCGCCCAGCATCGCGTGCTCCTCTACATAAAATCTGACCGGATTATAAGCCGATATCACGATTTCATGGGGGGCTTGTCAAAATACGCTCGTTTGTTCTATTCTGTTCTAAGACTTGTTCTAAACGAGGAGAAAAAGATGTCCAAGAGCACCGTCGTCTTCGGAACCGTCCTTGCCTTCTGCCTCGCCTCCGCCGCCGCCAACTTTGTCGGCCTCACCAACCCGCGTCCCCTCGCGCTCGTATTCCATGCCCTCGAGGGCATAGACCTCGCCGTCCTCTTCGTCGGCAGCATCGCCCTCTCCGTCACCCTCTCCGCCGCCCTCGTCCGCAAACTCGTCGGCTAACCCCACGCGCGCCCTACGCGTGACCCCCGCGCGTAATCGGCGCATTGCCGACGCGTGCCGGACACGGTAAGATGGCGCCAGCCGACACCCACCCGTGTCGGCGACATTTTGAACATCGGAGGTCCCAACCGTGGCTGTAACCTTTAACCATTCCGGAATCGTCGTCAGCGACCTTGACCGCTCCCTGAAATTCTACTGCGAAGGCCTCGGCCTCCACGCCAGCCTCATCGTCGAAGGCGAGGGTGCCGAACTCTCCCAGTGGCTCGGCTACCCCAACGTCAAAGTCCGCGCCGCCTTCGTCTCCGGCATAGACGGCACATCCATCGAAATCATCGAATACAAGAACCCCAAGGCAGCCACCCGCTCCGCCGAAGACATGCACAAGCGCGCGGCCATCGGCGCATCCCACCTCGCCTTCATCGTCGAAGACATCGACAAGACATGGAAAAAGCTCATCTCCATGGGCGGCAAAAAGCTCAACCCGCCCGTAAACGTCGGCGACAAAGTCAAAGGCCTCTACATGCAAGACCCCGACGGCATCTGGGTCGAGCTGGACGAAGACAAAACCCACCAGGACTTCGCCTTCCGCATCATCCAGAACACCGGTTTCGCCCCTGCGCTTCCGGCCCCCACCAAGACAACCCTCTAGCGCACGCAACCACGCAAAAGCAAAGGGCCCGTGTCGAAAGACACGGGCCCTTGCGTTATCTCCTGATTCGTTCGGACTACTGCGCGGTCACCAGCAGCGTCACCACGTAGTCCGCCTCAGCCGTCTGCACCGTGGACACCGGATACGGGTCGAGCACCTCCAGCGTTATCTTGAACCCGCCGAAGAACGTCGAAGCCGACGCCTCGTTCCCCGAATCGAGCGACAGCTCGAACAACGACGGGAACTGCCCCGCGCCCGATATACCGATAAGAATGGTTGCCGAACCCGCCTGCACGCACACAACGTCCGACGGACAGCGCGAATCCTCACTCACTTCGAGGAACTGAATCTTCGCCCCGTTCGTCCCGAACGTCACCGCATCCCCGATGCGCATCTCCTTCGACACGCCGACCTCACCCTCCGATTCCACCACCGTCGAGCCCGTACCGCCCGAACTCGTCCCGCCGGCCGTCACCAGATCCACCTGTTTGTCGTTCACCATCACCGAATACACCTTGCCGCCCCGCTCGAAGTCGCTGCCCAGCGGCACGTTCACCACCTGCGTCCGATACTGCTGCGTGCAGGGTACGGGCTGCGACGGTTCCAGATTCCACACCGTCACGAAAACCAGCTGCGCCTGCCGGCTGACCTCAAAGTTATCGAACTCCACGCACCCGTTCGGCAGACCGACCGTAACCGCGAGGAAATACTGCTCCGGGAACGACTCCGCGACGCTGATGCTCACACCCTCGATGGGCGCCAGCACCCGCTGCAACGTGATTTGCGGCGTCGCCGTCGGCTCTATGGGAATTGTCCCGCCCTGCGCAACCAGCCGTAGCGTCTTATCGTTCACGCGAACCGTGTACGTCTCACCCGGCTGAAAGTCGCTGCCCAGCGCGATATTGTGATCTAGAAAACCATAGATGGCCGTACAGGCAATCTCTTCACCCGGCGCCGGCTCCGTATTCCAAACCGTAATCGTGAGCGTCTTCCCGTCCCGTTCGATAGTATTCTCGTCGAACCTCGCGCACCCGCTGGGCAGACCTGACGTCAACTGGACGAAATACTGCGGCGGGTTCGACTCACCGACAACAATCTCTGCGCTCTCGATGGGCGCAAGAACTCGCTGCGTCTCATACGTAGGCTCCGGAACCGCCGTAGCGGTCGCCTCTTCGGCCGGATCGCCGGAACACGCGGCTGCGGCTGTAAGAGCCACCAGTAAAGGTAAAGGAAGTGCTAAACGGGCAACCCGGAACATCGTGAATCTCCTTCTCACCATCTGACTGTCATTCTATGGTAATAACGAAGACCGCGCACGATTTGTTCCCCCGCCGTGAAAACTGTCGGGAGATACCGAAGACTACGGCGTGGGCGTAGCCGTCGCCACAGGGGTAGGCGTAGGCACAGGCCCGCCCTCTACGGGAGGCGAGAACACCTGCCTGTCGGCAGGCTCTGACGAGGCGGTAAACGTCCTCTCTACCACGAAACGCTCGTCGCCGGGCGTGCCCACGAACACCCCCGCCGGACGGAACGCAAGATTGATGTAGTAGAACTCCTCTCCCTCCTCCGCCGACACAACCTCCCACACCATCGGACGATTGGCCAGCGTCGGCCCGTAAATGTCCGTGTTCACCTTCGCGTACTTGATGACCTCCAGACGCGCCCGCTCCAGCGAAATCTCCGGGCGCGACACTCCTTCAACCACCACCCCCGTCGCCCGGTATGCCTCCAGCTCGGCATTCGCAATGTTCAGGTCGCCCTGCAGATTCTGGCTCTTTATTTTTTCGGCTTGAAGTTGATCGAACAGGTCGTCCGCAGTCGTTCCGCCGCCTCCGCTGCCACTACCGTCTCCACCGCCGCCGCCTGGCTCCGCCCCAACAGTTTGCCGCGCTGGCGTGGGCTCCACGTCTTCTCCGCCGCCGCCCAGCAAGCCGCACGCCGGAAGCACCACGAACAACAACGTGCCCACGACTAGCACATCCCAAAAGGTCGCTTTTCTACCGATTATCTTCACGTACGTCAACTCGCCTACTTCAATACTACCCGTTGTCCGGTCTTTGCCGACTCGAACACCCCATCAATGATACGCAGAACGTCCACCGCCGCGTCAACGCCTATCGGTGGCTCCTTTCCCGCAACTACCGCCTCCACCCACGCCCTCATCTGCACATCGTACATCACGTGATAATTGGGAAGCGTCGGGGTAATCGTGGTCGGCTCGTTGTACTCCGGAACCACCGTACTCTGCACCGTTACCGACTCACTCGGCCACTCCGCCCGTATCCGTCCCTTCGTCCCCAGAATGTCCAGATAGTCCACGATGCCCGCCAGCCGCTGCGTTACCAGAAACTCGCCGACCACCCCGTTCTTGAACTTCACCATATACGA
>JAQBWG010000130.1 GCA_027625225.1 Chloroflexota bacterium
GTTGGTACCAGAGTTTTATTTCACCGAAAGGTCACGCCTCCATGGCAATGGCGGACAGTACCTTTGTGGTCGAGATGATGTGCTTGTTTATGCGCATGGCTTCGGGGTCGATTCCCATCGCGAGGCCGATAAGTTGCGGCAGGGGGAGGATGGGCAGACCGATGTCCTTCTTGGCCTGGGCTGCAGCGTCGGGCTGGTAGCCATCGAGGTTGAGGTGGCACAGCGGGCACGGGGTCACCATGGCGGTGGCGCCTGCATCCTTCGCCGACAGGGTATGGTTGGCGACCATGGATAACGAGGCCTTCTGGTTGATGGTGGCTATGGGAAATCCGCAGCAGGCCGTTTTGCCAGCGAACTCGGCCACTTCGGCACCCAGCGTCACGATAAGCTGCTCAAGCGAGTCCTGGCGCTCGGGGTGTTCTTCGAAGCCAAGGGCCGATGAAGGCCGGACGATGTAGCAACCGTAAAACGGGGCGATCTTCAGTCCACTGAGCGGACGAATCACCCTGCTCTTAAGTTTATCCAGGCCGACTTCTTCGAGGAGAATCCACAGTAGGTGCTTGGGGTCCGCGGTTCCTTTGTACTCCAGGCCTTCTTCGGCGAGGTCGGCGTTAATAGAGGCGAGGTATTCGGGGTCGGCCTTGAGGCGCTGGTTGGCCTGGGCCATGACGCCCTGACACGTGCTGCAGATGGTCATCAGAGGAAGGCCGCTCTTTTCGGCCAACGCGAAATTGCGCGCGTTAAGGGTATCGCCGAGGCGTCGGTTCTTTTCCTGGAGAACGCCCGAGCCGGTGCAGGAGGCGGATTCCATGCTCTTGCCATCCAACTCGATGCCAAGACGGGCGCAGACTTCTATTGTGGAGGCGTAGAGTTCCGGACAGGCGCCCCTTGCTACACAGCCTGGATAGAACGCGTATTTCATCGTTTGTTCTCTACCTTCTTGAAGATGCGGCGCACATTTTCGACGCCGGGGATAGCCTTGTGGAAGATGGGCGGACGCTTGCCTTTTAGTTGCGACCGGATACCTATGGGGATGAGTTTTACCATCTGCTTGATGTTGAACATCCCATAGGTCTTGATGGGTAGGCGAAGCTCGTCCAATGTTCCGCCGTGCTTAATCAACTCAGTAAAGGCAGTCGCGTGGCGTGCGCCGTAGGTGTTCTGGTAGCCGTACTGCATGGCCTTGTCGCGGAGGGCCATGATGCGTCCCATGGGGTCAACGCCCTTGGGGCAAACCTCGACGCACTGCATGCAGCGGGTACAGTCCCAGATGCCACCATACTCGTTCAGTTCGCCAAGGCGGACACTGTCGGCGTCGTCTCGCGGGTCGGCCACAAAGCGATAGGCTTTCGCCAGCGCCGCGGGGCCGAGGAAGTTCTTGTCCACTTCAAGCACGGTGCAGTCCGACACACAGGCACCGCACATGATACATCCTGTCACCCCAACCAAGTGTTGCATGGCCTCGTTAGAAGCGATGTATTCTGCCTGGGGAGGCGGACCTTGTGGCTGCAGCCATGGCTTCACAGCCTTGACCTTATCCCAAAAGACGTTGAACTCGACCACCAGGTCTTTGATGACCGGCATGTTGCCCGCCGGCTCGATGGTAATGGTATTGCCAGACTTGGGGAGGAGTTCCATAACCTTGGTTTTGCAAGCCAGGACGGCGTGGCCGTTGACACGCATCGCACATGAGCCGCAGATGGCGGCACGGCACGAGCAGCGGAGTGTCAGCGTTTCGTCAATCTGTTCACGCACCTGGATAAGGCTATCTAACAGGATAGTCGTATCGTTCACTTCGACGGTGTATTCCTGATAATAGGCGGCTGGTTTCGAGGAATCCGGGTCGTACCGCTTTACGTTTAGGGTTACTTCCATTCTTTCAGTCCTTCGTGACTAATACTTGCGCTCTTGGGGTTCCCATTGGGTGATGACCACGGGCTTGTACGATATTGAGGGGCCACCTTCTGTACGCGTCACCACTACATGTTTCAGCCAGTTCTCGTCGTCGCGCTTGGGCATGTCCTTGCGGGTATGCGCTCCCCTGCTCTCCTTACGCTCCAGCGCACTGGCGACGATGGCCTCGGCGCAATCGAGCATAAATCCGAGCTCGAGGGTGAAGATAAGGTTGGTATTGAACGTCTTGCCCTTGTCCTGAACGATAACGTTCTGATACCGGCCCTGAAGCTCTTTGATCTTCTCGCGAGCCTTTTCCATCCCCTGTTGGTCGCGATACACAGCGAGATGTTCGTTCATCGTCTGGCCCATCTCAAGGCGAATCTTGCCAAATGCTTCGTTTCCATCGGTACGGTCGAGCAAGGCCTGAATACGAACCTTCTCATCCTTAGCAGACGAATCGCCGATGTTCTTGGCGGTCGTTTTCTTGGAGTACTCCGCCGCGTGAAGCCCTGAACGCTTGCCGAATACAAGCGTATCCAGCAGCGAGTTCGCTCCGAGCCGGTTGCCACCGTGCACGCTCACGCACGCCGTTTCGCCGGCAGCGTACAGCCCGGGAACGTTGGTCACGCCGTCAACCGTGGTCTGGATTCCACCCATGATGTAGTGCATCCCCGGCCGGATGGGAACGGGTTCGTACACCATATCCGCACCGGCGAAGTCTATGCCCGCCTCACGAATGGTAACGAGTCTTTCGTTGATAACTTTTTCGCCAAGATGCCGACAATCAAGGAATACGCAGCCGTTCACGCCACGGCCTTCGTTGATTTCGGTCTGCTCGGCACGGGAAACAACGTCACGAGAGGCAAGCTCCATCATGTTGGGGGCATACTTCTTCATGAAGCGTTCCCCTTCGGAGTTCAGCAGATATCCCCCCTCGCCTCTCGCCGCCTCGGACATCAGCGCCCCGTTGCTCTTAAGCGTAGTGGGGTGATACTGCACCATCTCCATATCCATGAGCGAGCCGCCTGCGCGGTATGCCTGTGCCATGCCGTCTCCGGTGCATATCAGTGCGTTGGTGCTTGGCTCGAACACACGACCAAGACCGCCACTCGCCAGGATTACGGCTTTGGCCCGAAACGTGTGAATCTCGCCGGTTCGCATGTCCATAGCGGTGACGCCACAACACTCTCCGTCTTCCATAACCAGGGACAAGACGAACCACTCTTCATATACTTTGACCTTGTGCTTCAATACCTGCTCATGGAGGACGTGGAGGAGCGCCTGTCCGGTGAAGTCGGCTACGAAGAACGTGCGGGCTTGGCGCTGGCCACCGAAGGCACGAACGCCCAGGTGCCCGCTATCGTCACGGCTAAAGATAGTGCCGTAGTGTTCCATGTTGATGACTTCTTGGCCCGCTTCTTCGCACATCACGGAGATAGCGTCCTGGTCGCCCAGATAGTCGCTGCCTTTCACCGTGTCGTAGGCATGGTCTTCCCACTTGTCGCCACGATCGGTCAGGGCTGCGTTAATGCCGCCCTGTGCGGCGTTGGAATGGCTACGGACGGGATACACCTTGGTTATCACAGCAACGCTGGATCCGTTTTCGGCAGCTGCCAAAGCAGCCCGCATACCGGCAAGTCCGGCACCTATCACTAATACGTCTTGGTCAATCATTCGTGTCTACACCTGAAGCTACAAATCACCCTTTGGACTATATCAAATGGTTCTGTTAGGTACAATCTGCTTCGTAGCTGATGCGGATTTCGAGTTCCACTATTTAACAGTTTTTCACACCGTGAGTTTCCGGTGCTATGCTGGAAATAGCAATACGGTTGCGAGGCGGAAGATATGTCGGTAAACAACTGGCTCAACCAGGAAGACAGAGACCTTTTATATAAGTTAAAGCAACAGGTGGGACGTGCCGCAGCCGCATCTGCGCTAAGCGTGAAGGTTTGGGATACTCTGCTGGCAGACTTACCCAACCTGCCGAGTTACCAGACGAACAAAGTTCGGGAAACTGTGGCACCGAAGTTGAGGGAAGAAATCGCAAAAGCGGCGGAAGAGGTAGAGTACGCTGAGACGGAACTGAACGCCCTATTACTGCGAAGTCACACACTCACAGATAGTGAAGTAACAGAACTCCAGTCACGCTTCACAAAAGACTAGCTTACGCCCTGCGCCTCATCTGACGTTTCGGTACCGGGCGCATCTTTGCGGCAGCCTTTGCGGCCGACCGGACGCTGGTCTTGGCGCCACGCTGCTTTACAGCCGATGCACTTCTGGATGCTCCACGGTGTGCTTCGTACATAATCGCGATGCCAGCCAACACTGCAACTCCTGCGCCTGCCATAGATAGCGATGCTGCGAGAACGGGGTCAATGGTCAATGTAAGGATACTTGCACGCTCAAACGACACCAGAATCGCCAATGTGGTGCCCGCGAGAGCGATGAGACTTGCCAGCGTCGCCCAATGGCTAGCCAAACGAATCTCGAACATGGCCCGGTAGGTCAGTATCAGGGCAAGCGCGGCACTGGGCACGACCACCCATGTGTCGTACCACCACCAAAGCACACTGCCTTCGGAAAACGCACCTTCCATGTATTCAAGCTAGTTGCGGGACGGGTTTCTGTCTAGGAGTTTCGAGTTCTTCGAATTCGCTTACGACGATTCGCCGGACGCCACCCCGTTCAGCCCGTTACGTCCGTTCGTCCACTTGGCGAGGAATTCCGCCAGCACCGTTTGGATGTTGGTGTCCTCCTGGACGCACTTAATCTTCACCGACTTCCAAAGGTCGTTGGGAATTCTCACTGTAAGGGCTTTTGATTTCTCTTCTGGTGTCATGGCGTCAATTATTCTACACGTATTGACAACTCTTATGCAATACGTTTAGACTACTTGACGTCAAACATTCAGGACGGCATTACGTACTTGCACCACCACGCCGAGACGTGCCGACGGAGCACAGGCAAGACGTAATTGTGAGTCAGCGCCAAGTATGTACGGCGTATCTTGTTAAAGGGAAGTGCGATGAAACTCAAGAACCGGCTCATGCTCGACCTGCTCAAAGAAGAAGTAGAAGTGCTCAAGGACGAAGAGCCTGAACTCGACCCTTCCTTGCTCGACAAACTCCTCTCCAACGTCTCTATTGATGTCCGCAAAGATGACCTGTGGGGCATCCCGATGAACGAAGCTACCAATACCCCTCAAGCTTTGAATCAGGATTGGGAACAGCTTCCCCGTGAGTACAGTGCGTTTGTCGAGGCAGGGCTTCGAGCACTCAGCCGGCTTGGCGACTCCCTCCGTTCCCACAGCCCCGCGTAACACCTAACTGGACGAACTCCAAAAGGCGGCCAAATGGCCGCCTTTTTTCTTTTCCTAATTCCGAATGAGCATCCCCGGCTGACACCGCCGACAATAGCTGGTGATACGCTGGTTCGCCGTCACCTCGCTGATAGCGTTCCCGCACCTGGGACATGCTCCGCCGCCCTTGTTGTGCACCTTGAGGAAATCGCGAATCTTCACGTGGATGTTGTCACCCACCCTGCCCTGCAACTCCTCGATAGCCGCGTGCATGACCGGCTTCATCGCCCCATGCAGCCGTCGTAACTCGTCATCCGACAACGCCGTCCTTTTCTTGAACGGGTAGATTTCCGCCTCGAACAGAACCTCGTCCGCGTACGCGTTGCCGATGCCGGTGACAGCGTCACCGCGCGTCAGCACGCCTTTAATCTCGCCCCGGAACGGCCGCAGCCGTTCCTTGAACTCCTCGAAGGCGATGTCGTCTAGCACATCCGGCACGCCGTCCTTGAACTTGGGGATGTCCGCCACCTGTTCAGGACGACAGTAGTACACCATCCCCATCTGCTTCTCATCGAGGTAGCGCAGGTCGTGCCCGCCCGCCAACGTCAGCAC
>JAQBWG010000131.1 GCA_027625225.1 Chloroflexota bacterium
GGACGCCGCCACGCACAGCGCGTCGACACCATGGTCACCGACATCGTCCACTCGTCATGGGCAGCATCCGGCTTCGACGAATCCTATTCGGGGGAAAAGCCCACAATCACCATGGGGAACGCCGTCCGCTCGGCAGTAAATTTGCTGCGTAAATTCATGTTTGAAAACGTCTATATCCCCGAAGACAAAGGAGAACAGGGTGAGGCCGCCCGCGCCATCACCCGCCTGCTCTACGAACATTACCTGAGCCATACCGAGGAAGTCCCCGACGAGTACCGCCAGGCCCACGGTGCCGACCAGCCCACCGTCGTAGACTACGTCTCCGGCATGACCGACCACTACGCCATGCGCGCCGCCGAAGCGCTTTCCCCCGGCATCGCCGCGCCCCTCCACAAAGGCGTCGCCTAACCTGCAGGCAGCCGCACCAGCACCGTCGTGCCCTTACCCTCTTCGCTCAAAATCTCAATCTCGCCATTGTGCAGCTTAACGACCTGCTCCACGATAGCCAGCCCCAGCCCCGCCCCGCGCGTCTCGTTCTTTTGCCCGCCCGACCGGAAGAACGGCTCCATCACATGCGGCAGATCCTCGCGCGAAATACCCCGTCCCGTATCCGCCACGCTTACCACCGCCCATCGTCCGTCCCTATACGTCTTGAGCGCGATGGTATCGTCTTCCGACGTGTACTTAATAGCATTCTCCACCACGTTCAACACCAGCCGCTTCAGCAGATCCCTATCCGCCATCACCTCCAGCCTGTCGTGACTCGGAAACTTCACCTTCCGGTTCACATCCGCCGTAAACAACTCCCCGACCACCTCCACCGCCAGCGCGCGCACATCCACATTCTCCCTCGCCGGACTCAGCTCCGTATCCAGTTGCGCGTTCAGGAGCAGGTCGTTGCTCAGCCTCACCAGCCTTTCCACCTCCCGCGACATCTTCTCCAGACTCTGCCTATCACCTGTTCCCAGGCCCGGCTGCATCAACAGCACATCTATCTGACCCGACAGCACCGTCAGAGGCGTCCGTAGTTCGTGCGACACCGTCGCCACAAACAACTGATTCGTCTTGAACTCCGTATCTATCCGCTGCCACATCGTATTCAGGCTATCCGCCAGCCGCTGCAACTCCGGCGGCCGCGGCTCGTCCGGAACACCGTGCTCCAAATCCTGCGTCTCGATAGCCTCCACCCGCTGCAATATCCGCTGAAGCGGAACCAACCCCCGGTGCAGCAAAAACACCCCCATCGCCGTCGCCAGCAGGCCGCCCAGCAGACCGATACCCAGGCTGTACCACCACAGCTGACTGCTCGCCGACGTGATGGACGACAGGCTCTCCCCTGTCTGCACCACCGCCAGCAAACGCCCCGTCTCCGGGTCGTCCACCGCCACCGCATACACCCGCAGCGACTCCACACCCCGGATGCTCACCGTATCGAACACCCCTTCCGCCAGGTCACGCCCATCAACCAACCCGTCCAGCGTCGGAATCACCAGGTCGGGAATCTCGCCGAACTGGGCCACCACCGTATCGTTCGGCCCGAAGATACGCAGGATAAGCGGCACCGACGAAAACTCCTGCTCCGTCAAAAACTCAATCTCGTCGGCATAGCTCTGACGGTCGCGGCCCAGATTCGTCAGCATCGCCGACACCACATCCTCCGTCCGCGCCTGGAGCCCGTCGTCCAGATTCGCCCGCAGCACCGCCAGCATCACCTGCTGCGCCGCGAACGCCATCAGCAGCACCAGTGCAGGGATAGCCACCGCATACCAGATAATCATCCGCCTGCGCAGGCTAAGATTCACGACTGCTCCTTCAACACATACCCGAAACCGCGCAGCGACTGGATAAGGTCCGGCTCACCCTCCGCATTCAGCTTCTTCCGGAGATAGTTCACATACACCTTCACCGGATCCTGCTCCCCCTCGAAGTCATACCCCCACACCTTCTGCAGAATCACCTCCCGCCGAAGCGGACGGCCCGCGTTCAGCGCCAGCAGTTCGAGCAACTCGAACTCCCGGTTCGTCAACTCAATGTCCCGCCCTGCGCGCCGCACCGACCTCTTCAGCGTATCCACCTCCAGGTCTGCCACCCGCAGCGCCGTCTCCCCGCGTCCTCGTCGCCGCAACACCGATCGCACCCGCGCCCGCAGCTCCTCGAACGCGAACGGCTTCGGCAGATAGTCGTCCGCCCCCGCCTCCAGGCCGCGCACCCGGTCGCCCACCCCCTGCCGCGCCGTCAGCATGATGATGCCCACGTCACCCTCCGCCCGCAGCCGTCGGCACACCTCAAACCCGTCAACATCAGGCAGCATCAAATCCAGCACCACGATATCCGGCTCGCCCTTCAACGCCGCCTGCAAGCCGTCCACCCCGTTCGACGCCGTCTGCACATCGAACCCGACCTGAGTCAGACCGCGTTCGATGAAGTCCGCGATATTATGCTCATCCTCGATGACCAGAACCTTTGCAGCAGCCATCCCCAAATCCTCACCGCGTGCCGTCGTGCACGCACCGTCACATGAGTGTAAGGCAATCGTGCAACCCCACCAACATTTCTAACCGAACTCTAACCAACCTCCGACCGTGTTTTAACCGCCGCCACCTACAGTACATACAACGAACCGGCGAAAAGCCGGCCACAGACACAACCAGGAGGAGCATGACATGAACATGAAATTTTGGGGGGAATCCGTTGCGGCCCAGATGCCCGAAGACGTCCGGCACGTCCTCGAATCCAAATTCCACATACCCACCCGCATGATGGCCGAGCTACGTAGCTTCGAGAAATCGGGCCACTTCGGCGGCAACATGGTGGACTACATCCGCATCGCCAACGCTGACAAGATAGGCAAATCGCGCAAGTATGGCGACCTCGACATGTACATGAACGCAGTGCTCTACGACGGATTCAGGGACTCCAAGGGCGCCATCTACCTCAAAGAGCGCAACGCCAAGTCCAAGGGCCCCGCAGTCGTCGCGTCGGCCAGGCAAGCTAGCTAGTAGTCGTTCAAAGAAAGCGAAGAAAACAACAATGCGTACGCATCGGAATTCCTGGTCGTGGCTGGTTCTGCCAGTCACACTCATCGCCATCCTGCTTCTGGCAGCCTGTGGCGGGTCGAGTGACAAGCCGGAGGCTCCGGCAAAGGGCACCAAGCCCATCAGTCAGGTCGAAGCCCGGAGCATCCTCGGTGAGCTAGCCCAGTCCGCCACCGCCAACGACATTGCCGCGCTGTGTGGCCGGAGTGCAACTCCGCAGGCATGCGAAGCTAAATGGCAGAGTGCTGGCGAATGGGCCGCCTTCTCCGCTCAGGCCCCGGAACTGGTGGAGAGTTACGTCCCCGGTGTGTCTCGACTTCAGGGACTTAACAGCACAAACGACGCCCGTGTCATGGTCATCAAGGGTGTCAACGGATCTGGCAATGAATACCAGACCGAGATACTCGTCTTCCGCCAAAAAGGCGGGAGAACCCTTGTAGACGACCCCATCTACTGGGCCGTTAACTAGCACCCGACGCCACCCGCACATACGCCCCCTGGCACATACCCCGTGTGCTAGGGGGCTTTCTTTTTCTGACGCCCACCGCTGCGCCGAGACCGTCCGCAAAAAAGCACCGTCGTAATTACTGTCCAGGCTCCGTCCTAAATCAGTGTCATTCTGAGCGGGAGAGAAGAATCTGGGGAGGGGTAAGGAAGCATACCGCCTGTCTTCCAACCCAACCCTCCGCCCTCAAACCCGTTCGTCCTGGGCCGAAGCCAGCCCTCAGCAGCGTCGAAGGGAAGGACGAACCGGCTACATTCTCTTCTCAAATCCTGGGCAGGGCGGCTGGGTTCCCTCGCCCCCTTGGGAAGGGCCTGTCCAGATTCGCCTGCAAATCTGGACGAGGGTGAGGGGTGCTATCCTGTTCGTCCTGAGCGGAAGCCTGCCCTGAGCAGCGTCGAAGGGAAGCACGAGCAAGCACCGTTCCTTGCAATAATGGCTCCGCATCCGAGGCCACCTCCCATTGCCAAACCAGTCGGGGGCACTTGGGGGTGTCCCCCAGAAATAATTTCCCCTTCTCCTGCAGGAGAAGGGGTCAGGGGATGAGGTATCCCGATTTCAAACGCGAATCGTGACACTATTCACCCACCGAGTTGATAAAATGCTCTCGCCACACGAGGAGAGCACATGGGCGTACTCGACGACATCAAAGCCAGACTCGACATCGTCGATGTCGTATCCGACCACGTCCAGCTCAAAAAGGCCGGACGCAACTTCAAAGCACCCTGCCCCTTCCACTCCGAAAAAACCCCCTCCTTCATCGTCAACCCCGAACGCCAGTCATGGCACTGCTTCGGCGCCTGCTCCACCGGCGGCGACGTCTTCTCCTTCATCATGCGCACCGAAAAGGTCGAGTTCGCCGAAGCCCTCCGCACCCTCGCCCAACGCTCCGGCGTCTCCCTCGAACGTAAAGGCCCGCCCGGACGCTCCGACGCCCTCCACCGCGTCAACGACGCCGCAGCAGCCTTCTACCGCAAAGTCCTCGCATCCCCCGCCGGAGAGGCCACCCGCAAATACCTCGACGAACGCGGCGTCAACGACGAGATGCGCGAGACCTTCAAGCTCGGACTCAGCCCCGAAGGCGGACAGGCCCTCAAAGCACATCTCGGCGACCAGGGCTTCGACCTCGATATCGCCGCCGAGGCCGGACTCATCCACAAAGCCGACGACGGCCGCACCCGCGACTTTTTCTGGGCAAGACTCATGTTCCCCATCGCCGACCGCCAGGGCCGCATCGCCGGGTTCGGCGGACGCATAATGGGTGACGGACAGCCCAAGTATCTCAACACCCCCGCCACGCCAATCTTCGACAAGCGCGGCACCCTCTACGCCCTCAACCTCGCCGCCGACTCCATGCGCGACCGCGACGCCGGGGTTATCGTCGAAGGCTACATGGACGCCATCGCCGCCCATCAGCACGGCTTCACCAACGTCGTCGCTTCCATGGGCACCGCCCTTACCGAATCCCAGGTAGGACTGCTAAAGTCGATTGCCCACAACTTCGTTCTCGCCCTCGACCCCGACGCAGCAGGCAAAATGGCAACCGATAGGGGACTGCTCGACGTCTGGGAACCCATGCTCCGCGCAGTCACCCGCATCCACCCCAAACTCGGACGCCTCCACACCCGCGCACCCATCAAACTCCGCATCGCCGCGCTGCCGGAAGGCAAAGACCCCGACGAACTCATCCGTCACAGTCACGACGAATGGCAAAAACTCACCGAGAACGCCGTCTCCCTCATGGACTACCTCATCCCCGCCGTCGCCGCCCAGCACGACGTCACCACCGATGAGGGCAAGGCCGCCGCCGTTCAGACCCTCGCCCCTCTCATCACCACGCCCGAAAACCCCTTCGAGCAGGCCCGCTACCGCGACCAGCTCGCCAAAGCCCTCAAGATAAGCCCCGACATGCTCACACCCATCCTGCAGCAGATGCAGCGCGCCTCCGGAAACCAGAACCGCTCCCGCTACCAGCGCCGCGACCAGCGCACCCCGGCCGGCCCTGTCATCGCCGCCAACCGCAGCATCGGTGTCGAAGACTACGCCCTCGCCCTCCTCTTCAGTCGTCCAGAGCTGCACGAGCACGAGTGGGTACAAACCTTCTCGCCCCAGTTCTTCCACAAGAGCGAAAGCAGGGAACTCTTCGCCGCCTGGCTGAAACCCCCCGCCATAGACGCGCTCAGAGACAGCCTCGACGCTTCGCTCCATCCCGTC
>JAQBWG010000132.1 GCA_027625225.1 Chloroflexota bacterium
GGGGTGATTGCCTCGGCAGAGAATCGTATGGACATCCCCTGCCGCGAAATCATGATGATGTCATCATCATGAGTGCAAAGGCGAGCCGTTATCAGTTCGTCCTTGCCCTTCAAGTTCATCGTAATCAGGCCGGAGCGACGGATATTCGCATAGGCAGAGAGAGGCGTGCGTTTCACAGCGCCCGTGCGAGTTGCCATCACAAGGAACATGTCTTCACGTTCAAGCGACTCTACGCCAACGAATGAGTTGACATGCTCGCCATCTTGGAGCATCAATACATTTACCAGTGGTACGCCTTTGGTGGTGCGCGACGTATCGGCTCGCAACTGATAGGTTTTCAGGGACAAAACACGTCCCTTGTTCGTGAAAAACAGCAAAGTATCGTGGGTATCCACGACGGCAATATGGTCTACAGGGTCGTCTTCCTTAGTTTTCATACTAAGGACACCCTTGCCACCGCGATGTTGGGCCCGGTAGGTGGTTGCAGGGATACGCTTGGCGTAACCGGCTTTGCTGATGGTCACAACCATAGGCTCATGAGCCACCAGTTCTTCCGCAGTGAAGTCTGTGACTTCTTCGTCGAAGTCCGTCATTCGTTCACTACCGAATTGCTTTTTGAGTTCGCGGGTTTCCTTTTTCACCTCGGCTTGAATCTTCGTGGGGTCTGCAAGGAGTTCCTCAAGCCAAGCAATTTGCTTTTGAAGTTCATCGAATTCTTGGTCGATTTTCTCGCGTTCCAGCGCTGCCAACCGTCGGAGTTGCATGTCGAGAATAGCAGTCGCTTGAATTTCCGAGAGGTGGAACCGTTCCATAAGTCCGTTTCGTGCCGTTTCCACATCCTGTGACGCACGGATGAGCGCAATTACCTCGTCGAGATTAGCGATAGCTATGCGAAGACCTTCAAGGACGTGGGCGCGAGCCTGTGCTTTCTTGAGGTCGAATTCGGAACGTCGTCGGACAACTTGTTCGCGGAATACGATGAATTCGTACACCATATCTCTGAGGCTCAAAACACGCGGTTGTCCGTCTACTAACGCCAGCATATTGGCAGCAAAGCTGCCCTGTAGCGGGGTGAATTTATACAGGTTGTTGAGTATAACCAGTGGTTCGGTTCCGGCCTTCAGTTCAAGAACAACCCTGATACCCTCGCGGTTTGATTCATCCCGGACTTCAGAGATACCCTCGAATTTTTTGTTCTTGATAAGCCCCGCGATTTTTTCTACGAGTGATGCCTTATTAAGCTGGTACGGCAGTTCGGTGACTATGATTTGCTGGCGATTGCCTCGAGCCTTCTCTACGATTTCAGCCTTGGCTCGAACCACGATAGAGCCTTTGCCCGTCGTATAGGCGTCGCGAATGCCAGCTCTTCCCATGATGGTAGCGCCGGTTGGAAAGTCCGGGCCCTTTACGTATTTCATCAAATCCTCGACGGTGGCGTCGGGATGGTCAATTAAATGAATTATCGCCTCACAAACCTCGGACAGGTTATGCGGAGGGATGTTCGTGGCCATACCTACGGCGATACCAGAGGCCCCATTCACCAATAGGTTGGGGATACGCGCAGGTAGAAGGATAGGCTCTCGCAACGTGCTGTCGAAGTTTTCTGCATAGTCAACGGTTTCCTGGTCGAGGTTGACCAGCATCTCTTCCGCTATGGGAGTGAGTTTGACTTCCGTATACCGCATGGCAGCGGGAGGGTCATTATCTATGCTGCCGAAGTTGCCCTGGCCATCAATGAGAGGCATACGCATAGAGAAGGGTTGAGCCATACGAACCATGGCGTCGTAAATGGGGGCATCACCGTGGGGATGATACTTACCGAGGACTTCGCCGACCAATCGGGCGCTCTTTTTGTATGAAGAGTTGGGGCGCATACCCAGTTCGTGTCCCGCGAAGAGAATCCGGCGTTGCACAGGCTTGAGGCCGTCACGGGCATCCGGAAGTGCACGGGCCACGATAACGCTCATCGCGTAGTCCAAATAGGAGCTACGCATTTCGTGGACTATTCGGGTGGGTCGAATAAAGCCGTGGGCAGTCTTTTCAGCGTCGATAACCATATAGAACAACTCCCTCTGAGCCGCCGTGAAAACCAAGCAAAATTATAGCACTTTTGTAGCTAAAAATCCAAACGGAGTTTTAACGTAATTTCAAACGTCGTCTAGAACAACATGACTAATGACGAACTTGGTCTAAGAGAGAAGCAAAAACCTAGGGTGATAGCAGTTTCAGCCGATTGAATTGACTTCGAGTCGCCGTGCGGCGCGCTCAACGAACCCCTTGAAGAGGTTCTCGAAGTATGGTGGCACCCCCCCAGGAGTCTCAGGGTGGCATTGAAGTCCGATGACCCAGTCGTGTTCTGTGCTTTCCAGCCCCTCTACCAGGCCATCATCTAACGAGTAGGCCGATGTAAGTAGCCGCGGTGACCTGTTAGCCTCGCGTATGCCCTGATGATGCCAGCTGTTTACTCGAACAAATCCGCCGATACCAAGGATGGATGTCAGCTTACTCCCAGGCGTGATATATATCCGATGAAAGGTGAACCCCTGCTCGCGGTCTTCTGACGCTTCGGTTCGATGCCCATCCAAATGCTGAACAAGGGTGCCGCCCATTGCGACATTGAGGGCTTGGAAACCGCGACATATGCACAAAATAGGATAATCGGCTTCAATTGCGGCACGAAGTAGCGGCTGCTCGAATGCATCGCGCTCGGGCAGGGTATACACATGAGCGTTCGGATCAATTTCCTGGCCGTACCACGAAGGGTCTATATCTTCACCACCGGTGACTAACAGGCCGTTGGCTTTAGAAAGGATTTCGTCAGGAGATAAACCATTACCCGGGACGATTAGCCAGGGCTCACCCCCGGCGCGTTCGACGGCGGCAGAGCAGTGTTCAGGGTCGTCGCCCGTGAGGGTGCTGGTACTGATTGCAATAAGCGGTTTAGTGCGAAGAGTCATGGAGTGATTCAGCCTTAATCGAATGAAATTTCTGTTCCACTGAACGTTGAGAAATTGCCAAGAACGCGGACAACATGCGAATCATAGCACACAGAAAAACTCGCAAGGAAACTACTTGCACCTCCGAAAATGTCGTGCTAGTATAGCGGAAGTTTTGGAATAGATGTTCTAAATTGAATACACCTTACGGAGGTACCCGAATGTCCACAGAGAAATCGAAAGCCCTTGAACTTGCAATGAGTCAGATTGAGCGTCAATTCGGTCGTGGGGCAATCATGCGTATGGGCGACTCCGACCGATTTGGAAAGGTCGAGGCTATCTCTACAGGTTCGATTAACCTTGATGTCGCACTGGGAATTGGTGGCATACCTAAAGGCCGTGTTACTGAAATATATGGTGCGGAATCTTCAGGAAAATCTACAGTCGCCTACCATGTGATGGCGAGCGCTCAACGGGGCGGAGGTACCGCCGCCTATATTGACGCGGAACATGCACTCGATGAGAGCTATGCAGCTCGGTGCGGTGTGGACGTTGATGGCCTTTTGATTTCTCAACCCGATTCTGCTGAACAAGCGCTGGAGATTTGCGAATACCTCGTGCGTAGCGGTGCCGTGGACGTAGTGGTAATAGACAGTGTCGCAGCCTTGGTGCCCAAGGCTGAGCTTGAAGGAGACATGGGAGACACCCATGTTGGACTTCAAGCCCGTCTCATGTCTCAAGCGTTGCGTAAGCTAACATCTGCAATCAGCCGGTCTCATACAGCGGTGGTCTTTATCAACCAGATTCGTGAAAAAGTTGGAGTGCTATGGGGCAATCCCGAGGTCACACCCGGTGGCCGCGCGTTGAAATTCTATGCCTCTGTTCGGCTAGACCTGCGAAGGATCGAATCAATCAAACAAGGCACAGATATCATGGGTAGTCGGGTGCGGGCGAGAGTGGTGAAAAATAAAGTTGCCCCACCGTTCCGGGTGGCTGAGTTCGACATAATGTTTAATCAGGGTATCAGCAGAGAAGCTGATCTTATCGAGCTTGGTGAGAAGGCAGGTATCTTAAAAAAGAGTGGCTCATTCTATTCCTATGGAGAGACCAAATTGGGTCAGGGCAAAGAGAACGTCAAGACCTTCCTGCTTGAAAATCCCGATGTAGCGAAAGAAATTGAAGGACAGATCCGAGGCAGTACCGACGTACAGCTTCCGGTAGCAGTAGGTGCAGACGGGCTGGATTATGACGACTCGGCTCCAGATGGAGATGAATAGCCCTGTAGCGTGAAGGTTAATAATTCGAAGACTGTTCAAAAAGCGAGAGCATATGCTCTGCGTCTATTGGCATTGCAACCTCGGAGCGCAACCGAAGTTAAGCAACGATTAGTGCGACGATTCGATTCAGAACTCGCCGATGAAATCGTCGCTCGGCTTACTCAACAAGGATTGTTGGACGACGCGGGTTTCGCGGTATGGTGGCGGGATTACCGGCAACGTACGAAGCCCCGCAGCACGACAATGCTCCGTCGCGAGTTATCTGCAAAAGGTGTCGGCGATGCTGATATCGCTTCTGCGTTGAATGTGCAAAATCCTGACGACGAAAAAGAGATTGCAGTTCAAATAGCAAAGACATTTGCGAGACGCCTTGCAAATAAAGACTTCGATATCTTTCGACGAAAAGTGTGGAGTCATCTCCGCCGCAGAGGTTTTTCCTCTTCAATAGCTGCCAACGCGACTCAGCAAGCGTGGGACAGCAAAACAGACGACCGCGACTTAGAGCGTACAGAGTACCCTTGACCTCCGAGCGATATTAGCCTGACCATGGAAACAGGAAGTCAATTTAATCGAGTTGTAAACTAACTCGTATTATCGCTGAGAGGCATTCATGGAAGGTAACACTACCAATCTGATCATCGCTCTGGTCTGCATGGTCTTATCGGGATTTTTCTCTAGTTCGGAAGCCGCTTTCCTTTCTCTTCAGAGAACCCGCGTACAGCATTTGCTGAGCATAGGTAAACCAGGGGCCAAACTCGTCTCCGATATGCAAAGTCGACCTGAGCGGCTGCTTTCAACCATCTTGCTCGGCAATAACCTTGTAAATATTCTGTTCGCGTCAATGGCAACCATCATCACACTTTCCTATATTGAGAGTGAGGAAAGCATATGGTTTATCGTCTCCACAATCATTATGACCGCTGTGGTTTTGGTGTTTGGAGAAGTTGTTCCAAAAGCATTGGCGGTTCAGTATTCCGAGCGGATTGCTTTTTGGTATGCACGTCCACTGAAAATTTTAGAAATAACTTTATATCCAGCTGTCTTGCTGTTGGAATGGCTGGGAAAAAAAGTACGATTTGGAAGTAACCAGGAAGAAAAAGCGCTGTCTATTACCGAAGGTGAATTCCGAACGCTCATAGATGTTGGTGAAGCGGAAGGAGCATTGGAACCGCGGGAAGCCGAATTGCTGGAAAGCGTTTTTCGGTTTGGAGACCGTAAGGTAAGCGAAGTAATGACTCCAAGGCCGGAAATAGTGATGTTGGAAAGTGAGATTACTTTAGGAGGATTTCTTACTATTCACGCAGAACATGAACATTCTCGTTTCCCTGTGTATAAAGGCGAGCCAGACAACATTATCGGCACAGTATCAGTTAAAGACATCCTCAAAACTATGGCTAAAGAAGGGATAGTCCCGGAGCAATCGCTGATTGAAGCGCTTAGGCCCACTATTTTTGTGCCGGAAGGCAAACTCGTTGGCGGCTTGTTTGAGGAGATGCGACGCAAAGGAGTTCAGCTTTCCATCGTCATTAATGAATAT
>JAQBWG010000133.1 GCA_027625225.1 Chloroflexota bacterium
GGACGTCTTCTCGCCCTTCCCTTCGACTCTGCTCAGGGCAGGCTTTAGGCTCAGGACGAACGGGTTTTGTGGGGCGTGGCTGGTTCAGAGCGGACGGCGTGAGGTAGGCGGTGTGGGCGTAGAGCGACGGGTCGGCGTCGGCGAGTAGCCGGACGAGTCCGGGTTTGCCGATGGTTTTTCTGTCTGTTTGGGTGTACATGGCGTTGACTGTATCTCTCCCGAATCTTACTCTATCGCCATGAAACGCTTTGTGCGAAGGGGTGTGCGATGCGAGTAGCTGTCGGCGCGGACCACGGCGGGTTTCCGTTGAAGGCGGATATCGTGGAGTTGCTGAAGAAGCTCGGCCACGAGGTGACGGACGTTGGCGCGCACGAGTACGATGCGGCGGACGACTATCCGGACTTTGCGCTGGCGGCGGCGAAGGCGGTGGCGTCGGGCAATGCCGACCGTGCGGTGATTCTGTGCGGCAGCGGCGTGGGCGCGTCGGTGGCGGCGAACAAGGTTCGCGGAGTGCGTGCAGCGGTGTGTCACGACCTGTACTCGGCGGCGCAGGGGGTGGAGCACGACGACATGAACGCACTGTGCCTGGGCGCGCGCATCATCGAGGGAGAGCTGGCGCTGGCGCTGGTGACGGCGTTCATGGGGGCGAAGTTCAGCGGCGAGGAACGGCACGCGCGGCGGCTGAAGAAGGTGCTCGACGAAGAGGCAGGCTGAGGGGAGGATTATCCCGCGCGTACTTCGACAAGCTCAGTACGAACGGGATAATAGCGGGTCCAGCATGTAAAGGGCTGGCTAGCGGTCGTAGGCTCCGGCGGCGCGTTTGGGAGCGTCGAGGCCGATGTTTCCCAATAGATTTTGCATAGGTACCTGCATGGCTTTGGCGACGTCGGCGATGGAGATGATGCCGACCAGCTTGGTGAGGTTGACGACGGGGACGCGGTTGATGCGTTTGGCGGCCATGAGGCGGGAGGCTTCGATGAGGTCGGTGCCGGGGCCGATAGTGACGACGGGGCTGCTCATGTGCTTCATGACTTTGCATTTTCGCGGGTCGTGTCCTTCGGCGACGCAGCCGGCGGTGATGTCGCGGTCGGTGATGATTCCGTAAACCGAGCCTGCTTCCATCACGACCAGGCAGCCGACGTTCTGTTCCATCATGATTTTTGCAGCATCGGTGATGGATGTTTCTTCCGAGGTGGTTGCGACGGTCGGGGACATGATGTCCTGGACGTTCATGACGAATCCTCCTTGACGTATGGCAACGGACGTATGGCAACGCCACGCATGTTCGCCTAGGATAGTAGTCCTAAAACCGAGATATTGAGTGATGCAGGCGCACTATTTTGTGTGGTGCGGATGCACTAGACGGAGCGAGGTGAGAGGGCATGGACATACGCGAGTACACGGTGGCGACGATGGAGCGGGTGCGGGCGAAGACGCTGGAACTGGCGGACGGCCTGAGCGATGAGCAGTTGGCGTGGCGTGCAGGGCCGGAGGCGAACACAATCGGGTTCATGCTGTTCCACTCGTTCCGGGCGGAGGACAGGTACGCGCACCACTGGCTGACGAAGCAGGGCGAGTTCTGGTTCTCGCAGGGCTGGGCGGAGCGCTACCCCCTACCCGTCAAGCCGGACGAGATAGACGCGCGGGTGCACACGGGCAATTCGTGGACATCGGAGCAGGTGGGGGTGTTCAAGGCGCCGCCGCTGGCCGAGTTGCTGGAGTACGGGGCGTCGATGCACAGAAGCGCACTGGTCATCGTTCGAAAGGTTGACCTGGCACGGCTGGGGGAGCGTCCGAATCCGAAGCTGCCGGAGATGACGCTGCTGAACTATCTGCAGAACTGCTTTTTGCACGAGCACGAGCACCAGGCGCACATCGACTTCGTGCTGGGGTTGATGAAGGCTGGTTAGCCCGTGCTAGCGCACCCATTCGTAGGGGTTTTGGCGTTCGCGGGCGGCGTCGACGCGCTTGATATGTTCGAGCGGACAGGGGATGCAGGGGTCGGTGGCTGACTGCTCCCGCAGCAGGATACTGAGCATCATGCTTATCTGGAACAGCAGGTGGTGGGTGTAGCTGTAGGTCTGGTGCTCGTGGCTTTTGTACTTGGTGCGCAGGTAGGGCTTTTTCCGAAACAGGTTGCCGATGCCTTCGACGAGGGCGCTCCCGACGGCCTGGGCGACAGCGATGCCGACTTTCTTGAGACTTCCACCAATGCCTGAGTGGTTTTCCACGTGGTAGTTCTCGTGAATGAGGATTTCGAGCAGCCTCCACAGGTCGTGGAACTTGCCCTTTTTGCAGTCGTCGAGGTTGTAGTCGTCCGGGATGTCGTAGTCGTTCTTGTAGTTGTTGCCCCACTTGTCGTTGAGGTGGATGCCTTTGCGGTCGGCTGAGGCGAGGATGGTGAACTTCCTGGTCTGGAAGTCTATCTTGCCGTCCTTGTTCAGCTTCTTGATGGCCTTGGTCATGCGCTCGATCTCTTTGAGCTGCTTGGCGGGAACGGTCTGATGCTTCTTGTCCAGCTTCTTGTAGCAGTCGATGACGCTTTGCAAGAAGTCTACGGCGTTTCCGACGGACTTCTTTTGTGCTGTGGTCAGTGTTGTCATGTGCGTTCCTCCGGCTCGTTGGCCACGGGGATGGTTAGTCTACCCACTCGTAGGGGTCCTGGCGTTCGGACGCGCTACGGGCCCGCTGCATGTGCTCGTAGGGACAGGGGATGCAGGGGTCGTCGCTGAGCCAGATGGCGCCGAGCATGCTATCGAACCAGAACAGCAGGTGGTGGGCATAGCTGTAGGCGTGATGCTCGTGGCCGATGTAGCGGCGGTCGAGGTGAGGGCCGTCGGTGAGGAGGTTGGTCAGTCCTTCGATGACGTTGCCGACGGTGCCGTACATGAGGACGATGCCAAGCTTGCGAAAAGAGCCGCCGACGCCGGAGTGCCGCTCGTAGTGGTAGTTTTCGTGCAAGAGGATTTCGATAAGCCGCCAGAGGTCTCCGAAGTGGCCGTTGTCGCAGTTGTCGAGGTTGTAATCGTCGGGCAGTTCGTAGTCGTTGGTGTAGTCGTTGCCCCAGTTTTCGTTGAGGTGGATGCCGCCGCTGTCGGCGGAGGCGAGAATGGTGTAGCGTTCGGAGCCGAAGTCGATGCCGCCGTTGGTGTTGAGGGTTTGCAGGGCTTCCACGACACGCTCAATCTCCTCGACCTGCTCGTCTGGGATGTTGCGGGCGTCGGCAGGAAGGCTCTGGTAGCACTCGATGAGCGATTCGAGGAACGCGAGCGCGGAGTCGACGGTGCTTCGCTGTTCGGTAGTCAGGTCGGGCATGGGAACCTCCGGCGGACGACATGTGGCTTATGTTAGCCGCAAAGTGCAAAAGTTCCAATGAGACGATGTTTGCGAGATGTGAGATTATAGGGCCACCTCTAGCGCGGAGGTGTACCGAGGTGAATCGCAGACGGCGAAGACGCTATTTGAGGTGGCAGACACGCAGTAGCTTGAGGGGCAGAAACCCGTTTGTAGTGCTACTGATTCTGCTCGTTGTAGCGATTCTAATCATACTGGCACGGACGGTGTGGTGAGACCCCTCACCATATTTTTGGAGCTTTGCCTTCCTCCGGTTCGGGTTTGGGTGGCCGGGTGCGCTGTATGGCGGTGGTGAGGGTGGCGGAGTTGGGAATCATTTTATCCACCGCTCAGGGGTCTCGAGGGTTATGTACATGAGGCCTATTTCAACCACTTTTCCGGTGTTGCCTAGTGCGGTGATTTCGTCGCCTATGGTGAACGGTCTGCCAATGGCGAGGAACATGCCGGCGAAGGCGTTGCCGATAAGGTTCTGAGCCGAGAAGGCGATGACGACGCCGGTGACTCCACCGACGCTGATGGCGAGGGCGGGGTTGGCGGCGAAGAGCGAGACGATGGATACGCCGATGACGACGTAGCAAACGACGCGTAGCACTGCCCTGACCATGATTCCGATGGATGATGCGCCATGGTCGCGGTAGGCCCGGATGATGATCCGTCCTATCAATTCAACGACGATGACACCAAAGAAGGCGACTTCGCCAGCGATGAGGGAGTTACGGTGACGGGCCAGGTATCCGAACGGGGTGTCCGCGGCTAACTGGGTTGTGAGGGCAATCATGGCGCCGCCGATGATGGTCGCGGCGATGGCCACGATAAGCGCGGCGTGCTTGCGCAGGCGATATGTCCACACGGCTTTCGTCTCCTACAGGCGCCAGTGTACTAGAGTGTAGGTTACGGGGAGTGGGCTGTGCCTGTCTACGGGAGGGCTATCCTTCGTCAGCCAGGGTGTCTCTCATCACATAGTAACGCGGGTCGTTGATGTCGGTCACGATGTGCTGCTCAAATTTGCTGTCGGCCTTCATCAGGGTTGCCTTGCAGTCTTTGCTCAGGTGCATAAGGGTAATCGTTTTCCCTGCGGCGGTGTATTTGTCCACAATGATACTGATGGCCTCGATGGCGGAGTGGTCGACGACACGGGATTCGATGAAGTCTATCTCCACGGACTGGGGGTCTTTGGCGACGGTGAATTTGTTGTTGAACTCTTTGATGGAGCCGAAGAACAATGGGCCCCATATCTCGTAAACCTTGGTTCCGTCTGCCCTAATGCTTTTTCGCGCCCTGATGCGCCTGGCGTTTTCCCATGCGAAGACGAGTGCGGACACGACGATGCCCGCGGCGACGGCTATGGCGAGGTTGAACCACACGGTCACAACGGTGACAAGCACGATGACGATGGCGTCGCTGAGCGGAATCTTGTGCAGGATGCGCAGACTGGTCCAGGCGAAGGTACCGATGACTACCATGAACATGATGCCGACGAGGGCGGCGATGGGTATGCGTCCGATGTAGGACGACAAAAAGAGGATGAAGGACAGCAGGGCTAATGCGGCGACTATGCCGGACAGCCTGCTTCTGCCTCCGGAGTAGATGTTGATAAGGGACTGGCCAATCATGGCGCAGCCTCCCATGCCGCCGAAGAAGCCGTTGACGACGTTGGCGAGGCCCTGAGCCCAGCTTTCTTTGTTGCTGTTGCCCCTGGTTTCGGTCATTTCATCTATGAGCGAGAGGGTCATGAGTGACTCTGTAAGCCCGATAGCCGCGAGGACCAACGCATAGGGGAAGATGAACTTCAGCGTTTCGAAGTTGAAGGGAATGTCCGGGATGCCGAAGGTGGGCAGACCGCCTTTGATGCCGTCGGCGCTACCGCCGCTGGCCACTACGAACGACTTGACGGTCTGGGCGTCTACTCCGCCAGCGATAACTATGACGGAGATGACGAGGATGGCGGTGAGCCCGGCAGGGATTTTCTTATTGAGCTTGGGAAGGCCGAACATGATGGCCATAGTGAGTACGACGAGGCCTATCATGATGAGCAGGGACGAGCCGGAGAGCCAGTCGTGCCCTACTTTGAACATCTCCAATTGCGACATGAAGATGACGATGGCAAGGCCGTTCACGAAGCCTATCATCACCGGATGCGGGATTAGGCGGATGAATTTGCCGAGGCGGAGCACTCCGAAGAGTATCTGTATGGCTCCCA
The DNA here is from genome assembly GCA_027625225.1 of Chloroflexota bacterium. GTDB lineage: Bacteria > Chloroflexota > Dehalococcoidia > Lucifugimonadales > VGZR01 > VGZR01. Next base: position 5,555 of record JAQBWG010000133.1, read on the forward strand.
TAAGCAGCAGCGTGGCGAACAGGTACTGAAGTCCGGCGAATTCGATGTCGGGGGATAAGGTGTTGCCCTCGATGACCAGAGACACCATGACGACCGCGAGGGCGCCGGTGGCGCCGGAAATCATGCCGGGACGGCCTCCG
>JAQBWG010000134.1 GCA_027625225.1 Chloroflexota bacterium
TCATGGACATGGGGATGTTCGACCCAGACCGGTTCAACTAGATTCGCTTCGTACATCCTTTGATTCTCATGCTAGGATGGGCCGTATCTTTCTCCCAGAGGTTATCAAATGACCAAGCTCGTACAAGGCGACAAGCTTCCCAAGATGACCTTCGACCTCATTGATGGAAGCACCCTCACACTTCCGGATGAAATGACTGGCCGCTATCTTGTGCTGTTGTTCTATCGGGGTGACTGGTGAGGGTATTGCATGCGGCAGTTGGCCGCGTATGAAGCGAAGAAGGGCGAACTCGAATCGCTGGGTGCGAGCGTCGTCGCGGCGGTTGTGGACGGCCTAGAAGCTACCCGGGCAGTCGCTGAAAGCCACGGCATCACATTCCCCATAGCCTATGGAGTTACAGGCGAGCAGATCGCCGGGCTCGACCCATGGTGGGCGGACGACCATCACGGCTATTACCCTCAACCGATGGAATTCCTTATCTTGCGTGGTGGCACGCTGTTCGGAACGCTGTACGCGTCAGGGCCAGTGGGTCGCATGCATGTGGATGAGGTGTTGACGTCAATACGCGGTCGGGAAAAAACGCGTCTCGTTAAATAATACCTATCCAGACGGCCAGCAGGTCGTTCTCAGGATTCTCTACGGTTTACCTCGTTCCTCCATGGCTTCTTAGACTAGCTCAAGTCTTTGCACTTCGTGTTGATGGGACAACGGGCTACACGCGGCTTCTTTACGCAGTCTTTACATCCATCTCTTAGAATCGCGCCATCAAAGTATGGACCCCTAATGGGACGATTGTAGTCGGTGTCTTACACCAAGGTGCGGAATATGGATACAAAAGCTTTGTTGCAAAGTGCATGTTCAGGGCTTGGTTGGACGGGAGTGGATTAAGAGCAGTCTCCCAACCAATATCCGAACTTTTGCCGTTTCAATCGCTACATCGCCCTTCCGTCCACTCTCTCAATCTTTGTTGAATCTTGCTACTGACAAAACCCGTCTGCCAAAAAATGCACTTTGGCTGTTAGTTTGTGAAGTGGTACGCCCGGAGGGATTCGAACCCCCGACCCTCGGTTCCGAAGACCGATGCTCTATCCACTGAGCTACGGGCGCATGGAGTACTGATGCGGCTCTTTTGAGGAAGGGATTTGGGGTGAGCGATGGGATTTGAACCCACGATCTCCAGGGCCACAACCTGGCGCCTTAACCAACTTGGCCACGCTCACCACGCGCTGAATTCATGTTAGCACCGGCTCCTAGCTAGGGTCAACGAGACGCGGTGCTCATGATGAGGCTATTTGCAGGTCTTTATCCAGCTCCGAGTGCCTGTGCGAGATGCACCAGGGTGCTCGTCGGAACGCCGGTAGCTCCCTTGGTATGCCAACCTGCTCCCTTTTCGCTGGTGGAGGTTCCCGCGATATCGAGGTGTACCCACGCGGCGTCGCCCACGAATTCGCCGATAATCATAGCGCCGGTAATTGAACCGCCGGCCCGCCCGCCGATATTTTTCATATCGGCGATGCTGCTTTCGTATTGTTTCTTGAAGTCGTCGTCCACGGGAAGGTGCCAGATGCGTTCGCCCGCTTGCTTGCCTGCGGCGATGACCGAATCTATGAGCTTCTGGTCGTTGCCGAACGCGCCGGTGTAGTGACCGCCGAGAGCGACGACCATCGCGCCGGTCAACGTAGCCACATCCACCATGCGTTTAATGCCGATGCTCGTTGCGTACGAAGCTGCGTCGGCGAGCACGAGTCTGCCCTCGGCATCGGTGTTGTCTATCTCGATGGTCTTGCCGTTCATCACCCGCACCACGTCGCCGGGGCGCTGTGCGTGGCCGCCGGGCATGTTCTCGGTCGCCGCGACGATACCGACGACGTTCAGTCTGGGCTTGAAGTAAGCGATGGCCTTCATCGCAGCGATTACCGCCGCGCCGCCGGCCATATCGCCCTTCATATCGCCCATTTTCTCGGAAGGCTTGAGGGATATGCCGCCGCTATCGAACGTGATGCCTTTGCCCAACAGGCCGAGGTTGTTGTCTTCGTTATTAGGGTCACCGTTGTACCGAAGTACGATGAGTTTCGGAGGTTCGTTGCTGCCCTGAGCCACTCCCAGCAATGCACCCATCCCTAAATCTTTCATTCGGCTTTTATCCAAGACTTCGATGGAAAGACTGCCTTCCGTTGCGACATCAAGCGCGACCTCAGCCATGCGGGTAGGTGTCATATAATTAGCCGGCTCGTTCACCATGTCCCGGGCGATGGTCGCCGCCTCGGCAAGCGCCCTGCCCTCCTCCACTCCCGCCGCCAGTTCCTCAACCTTTTTGTTATCAGACTCGACGATGAACACTTCTTCGATGTCCTGTTTGCCTTCTGTGCTGCTTTTGTATTTGTCGAAACGGTACAGGCCGAGGATCAAGCCTTCCGCCATCGCCCGTCCGACACCGCGCGGGTCGAGTCCGCCGATGCCAGCGCCGTGCGCGATGGTGGCGAACCGGCGGACGCTTTTCCCACGAAGATAACGCGCGGCTTCAGCCGTGACGGCACGTACCCCGTCGAGATTGAACGTAGCGCTCTTACCAAGTCCGGCGACAAGCACACGCTCCGGTGTGATTTTGCCCAGTGTGTGGATAAGGCTCATGTGTCCTTTGGAGCCTTTGAGTTCACCGTCAGCAATGAGTTTGGAGATAGCACCATCGAGGGCTTGGTCGGCAGCGCCGGTTGCTCCGTCTGGAGTGGTGACTCCCTCGAAAAGATTGACGATTATTGCGGCGATAGGCTGCTGGGTGATATCGCCTTGTGTGACTTTGATTTCCATATGTATTTCCTCTCAAACTGTGGGAGTGGTAAGGCCGATATTATAGCTTTACCGTATCAGAAATCGGCGCCCTGCTATAATCGCGGAGATTTTGTGTGGTTGGCGGAGCAGGTTCATCAGGCATTTGATAGTTTATACATGAAGAGGTATAGAAGGAATGGCAGGACTGAAGAAAACGGGTAGAGAGCAAGAACTTATCGAGAAGGCTCGAAAGTACCTTCCCGGTGGAACCCTGGGGAACGCCTCTGGAGATGTGGTGATTGCCAAGGGACAAGGCAGTCATATATGGGATTCCAGCGGCAACGAATATGTTGATTACCTGCTCGGCTCTGGGCCGATGATTTTGGGTCATGCCCATCCCGATGTTGCCGAGGCCGTACGCGGCCAGTTGGAAAGCGGAAGCACATTCTTCGCCAACAACGAGCACGCTATCGAACTGGCGGAGGAGATATGCAAGGCAATGCCCTGCGCGGACAAAGTGCGGTTTTGCAGCACCGGCACCGAGGCGACGCTGTATGCCATGCGTGCGGCACGTGCGTTCCGTAAGCGCGACAAGATACTTAAGTTCGAGGGCGGCTTCCATGGCATGAACGACTATTCGCTCATGAGCATTTGGCCCACGAACCTCAAGCCCTTCCCCGAAGCGGTTCCCGGCTCGGCCGGTATCCCCAAGGCTGTGCAGGAGACGATGCTGGTCGCGCCGTTCAACGATTTGGAGACCACGACGGCCATTATCGAAAAGCACCACGACGAGCTTGGTGGCGTCATCGTTGAGCCGTTCCAGCGTCTCATCGCGCCCAAGCCAGGGTTCTTACAAGGTCTGCGGGAAATCACGACACGATACGAGATTCCGCTCATCTTCGACGAAGTGGTGACGTCGTTTCGGTTCGCCTACGGCGGTGCTCAGGAGTTTTACGGTGTTGTGCCGGACATCTGCTCGTTAGGCAAAGCGGCGGCTGGCGGCTATCCGCTCACCGCTGTGGCCGGACGCGACGAAATAATGGCTCACTTCGATGCCGAGGCGGTACAGTCGGACGATTTCATGCCCATGATTGGCACGCTCAGCGGCAACCCCATCGCGGCGGTTGCGGGCCTAGCGACCTTGAAAATACTGAAGCAGCCCGGAACGTACGACAGGATGTTCGGACTTGGCTGGCAAATCAGGAGTGGTTTGCAGAGAATCCTCGACGAGGCCGAGATTCCGGCAAAGGTCGTAGGCGAAGACGTCCTGTTCGATGTGTACTTCACCGACGAAGACATCGTGGACTACCGCTCGACCCTGAAGGCCGATTCCAAAATGCTTAACAAGTTCAATTCGCTCATTAGAGAAAAAGGAGTGTTCAAGGGGCCGAGCAAGTTCTACCTCTCGGCCGTACACTCCGGTGAAGACGTTGAAAAGACGATGGCGGCGTTCAAATACGCGGCCGAAAAGTTGAGCGGATAGGTCTACATGGACCGCTTGATGAGGGCTCGAATAGCGCGGAGGGCTGACTCATGAGCATGGGAACCAACTCAGTAAAAGTTATCAGCGACGGCACATTCATGCTGGACGGTGGTGTGCTCTTTGGGCAGGTGCCCAGAGTCCAATGGGAAACGCATAGCAAGCCCGACCGGCGGAATCGCGTGCGGCTGAGCCTGAACTGTCTTTTGATTCAGACCCCCCAAAAGAACATCCTTATAGACACCGGAGCCGGTTCAAAGCGTTTGGACAGACTCAAGGACTCGTTAGGGCTTAACGGGAATAAACTCATGAAAGGCCTCAAGGAACAAGGCTTGGGCGCCCGCGATATCGATACCGTTGTATTGACGCATCTTCATTTCGACCATGCCGGCGGGTGTACGAAGCTGGATAGAAGCGGCGAGGTTCTCCCGACGTTCCCCAAGGCCGAGCATATTGTGCAAAAGGCGGCATGGGATGAGGCCACGACCCCCAGCGAACGCGCATCGAACATCTATCATTCGGACGACTTTATGCCCCTGCACGAAAAAGGCATGGTGAAGTTGATCGAGGGAGATACCGAGCTCGCCCCTGGAGTCAAGCTCATGATGACTGGGGGCCATACTGCAGGCCACCAGATCGTATTCGTCGAATCCGGGAGTCATCGCATCGCCTATGTTGCCGACCTTATCCCCACGGCGCACCATCTCGCGCTCGCCTCCATATCCGCCAATGACCATGCGCCGAACGACAGCCTGGATCGAAAGCGTCAACTACTTGAGATGGCAGCCAAGGATGGCTGGATGCTGGTCTTCGGACATGCCATTGACCAACGGGCGGGGTACGTGGAGTTTCGTAACGGCCGGACACAGTTCCAGCCGGTAGAATTCTAGTCCTCTACCACTCTGCCCTGCATAACATCGCGATTGCAGGCTACGAGCACAACATCGGTGATTTCATTGGCCAGGTTTTCAGGATTGTTGGTGCTTACCCGAACGTAGTTGTCAGTGAAGCCAGCCCATCTGCCGATACGCTTATCGCGATTTTGATGACCTCGCTCCCACAATACGGGCCGTGTTTGTCCTACCAAGCCCTGCTTAAAGACCTTCGTTTGACGAGTGGCTAACTCCATTAACTTGGTTACTCGATACCTTTTGGTATCGGAATCGAGCTGGCTTCCGAAGTGAGCTGCGCTTGTGCCGGGCCGCTTGGAATATGGGAAGACGTGCATGTTCGCGAAGCCGACTTCTTCGCACACCTCAAAGGTCTCCGTGAACATCCCGTCCGATTCGCCGGGGAAGCCACAGATGACATCGGTTGTCACAGAAGCAGCAGGTACGGCGTCACGAATGGCGGCGACGGC
>JAQBWG010000135.1 GCA_027625225.1 Chloroflexota bacterium
GGGGTCGTACAGTTCCGCCGTCTTAAGCCCCGCGCCGTCCGGCGTCGAGCCGAAGCCCACCTGCCGTCCGCCCGCGATGAGCACGCGTCCGTCGTCCAACAGCGCCATGCCGAAGTTCTGCCGCCGGTCGCCCACCGTACCTGTGACTTTGAACTCGCCCAGTATTCTGGGTGTGGTTCCGCCCGTGTTTTGCGTCGCCTGTGGCGTCTGCGAACCGCCCGTCGCCTGCGTCGGCTGCGCCCCCGGCTCGCTCGAACCGCACGCCGCCGCCAGCGTTAGCAACAGCGCCGCCATCAATACAAAAATACCTGCCCGTGACATACTTCTACTCATGATTACCCATCCCAATCCTTAAAATCGCCCTCTTAGTATAAGGATTCTGCCAACAACTTCCCACACCTGCATCGTTCGCCCGCTGCGAAGCATCAAACCATGCACAGCAGCCGCTATCGTGGTAGGCTTTCATCCGCAAAACAGAGCACAGAGAACACGAGGAGGAACACAATGGCAGTCCGAGTAAACGACACCGCACCCGATTTCAAGGCCAAGACCAGCCAGGGAGACATCAGCTTCCACGACTGGCTCGGCGACAGCTGGGGAATGATATTCTCCCATCCCAAGGACTTCACCCCCGTCTGCGCCACCGAGCTGGCTACCGTGGCCAAGCTGAAGCCCGAGTTCGACAAGCGCAACACCAAGGTCATCGGCCTGAGTGTGGACAAGGTCGAAGACCACAAGCGCTGGGCCACCGACATCGAGGGCCTTGCTGGCATGAAGCTCAACTACCCCCTCATCGCCGACGATAACCTCAACGTCGCCAAGCTCTACGACATGCTTCCCGCCGATGACGGAAACTCGTCCGAGGGCCGCACCGCGGTGACCAACCAGACCGTCCGCACCGTCTATCTCATCGGCCCCGACAAAAAGGTGAAGATGAGCCTGACCTACCCCATGAGCACCGGACGCAACTTCGACGAGCTGCTGCGCGTCATCGACTCCGCCCAGCTCACCGCGACCAAAAAGGTCGCCACTCCCGCCAACTGGAAGAAGGGCGACGACGTCATCATCATCCCCGCGGTCAACAACGAGGCCGCCAAGGAACTCTTCCCCGAGGGCTGGAAGACCGTCACCCCCTACCTGCGCACGGTCAAAGACCCCAGCAGCAAGTAACCCGATTCTAAACAACCCCGGGGCTGACCAGGCGTCGGCCCCGGGGACAACACCCGTATCAACATCAGGGCAGGGGAGAGCATCATGGGAGAAAAAGGCGACAAGCGCACCGGCGCCGCGAAGACCGCGGCAGACGAAGTCGTAAGCCGTCTCGCCTCGCTCGGCGACGTGACCGGCAAGGGCATGTTCGGCGGCTACGGCATCTTCGTCGAGGGCGTGATGTTCGGACTGGTGGACTCCGCCGGAACCGTGCATCTGCGCGTCGGCGACGACACCCGCGCCCGCTTCGAAGCTTCTGGAGGGCAGCCCCACGGCAAGATGCCCTACTTCTCCGTGCCTGCCAAAGTCCTGAACGACGACAGCGCCCTGCGCGACTGGGCCTCAGCCGCTATGGCAACCGCCCGCGCCGCCAAAAAGTAGCGCAAGCCTTGCTTAACGTAATCCCTAGTCCCTCAAACTACGCCCCGTCAGGTTAAGAAAAACCTCTTCCAGGCTCGTCGTGTTCGGGTCGCCCATCTGCGCCTTCAGCTCACCCGGCGACCCCGACGCGATGATGCGCCCGTGATCCATGATGGCTAGCCGGTTGCACAGCCGGTCCGCCTCCTCCATATAGTGCGTCGTGTACAGCACCGACATCCCCTCGTCGCGCAGCCGCAGCACCGTCTCGAAGATGTGATTGCGCGACTGCGGGTCGATGCCCACCGTCGGCTCGTCCAGAAACAACAGGGCAGGGTGGCTCATCAGACCGATAGCCAGGTTCACACGCCGCTTCATCCCGCCCGAAAACTTCGACACCGCATCCTTCGCCCGGTCTTCCAGACCCACCAGCCGCAGATTCTCCGCCGCCCGTGCTTTGGCGTCGCCGCTGTTCAGCCCCGCCATGCGTCCGAAAAACATCAGGTTCTCTATCGCCGACAGTTCGGGATACAGCGCAAGTTCCTGCGGACACACCCCGATGAGCTTCCGCACGTCCCCGGGATGCTGCGTCACCGAATGCCCGCCGATGGTCACATCGCCGGCGTCCGGCGGAAGCACGGTGGACAGCATGCGTATCGTCGTCGTCTTGCCCGCACCGTTCGGCCCCAGCAGCCCGAAAATCTCCTGCTTCGCGATGTCGAACGACACACCGTCCACCGCCACCGCACCGTCGAACGACTTGCGCAGATCTTTTGCTTCCATGAACTGTTCAGCCATCGGTCACCTCTAACGCGTCTCCGCACGCCCCGGATTTTCTGCTGCACAGGGTAGGGGACTCCTTCTATTTGCACAAGTTCTGCGTTCGTAATCCCGCGGAAGCGCCTTTGGGTGCAGGCTCAGCCTGCCAGCGCGCCTGGGTAAAAATTGAGTTTGCTGAAAATTTCTTGACATTCACTTGTTACAACTATGTGCATCACACATGTGGGAAGGATATTGAAGGGAATGTTCGGGAACGATGGCCATCGTAGCGCGCTAGCGGGTTTGGGTGCAGGCTCAGCCTGCCTTCAAAGTTTCTTGACATTCTCCCGGTATAACTGACCGCAACAAACCTCACACAAGGAGTAGAGACATGAAAAGGAAGCGATTAGTAGTAGGCATGATTCTGGGCATCCTCGCCGCCCTCAGCATCGGCGTCGGCGTGGCCTTCGCCTCAGGCCCCGGAGGGTCGGGCGAGCGCCTCACCGACTTCTCCACCCGTGTCGCCAGTATCCTCGGCGTAGACCAGGCCCAGGTGCAGGCGGCGATGGAGCAGGCGCAGGAAGAGATGCGCGCCGAGGCCGAAGCAGCCAAACTCGAAGCCCTGCGCACCCGTCTCGACGCATTGGTAGAAGCGGGCCAGATAACCCAGGCCGAGGCCGACGAGTACTACACCTGGATAGAAGCCCGCCCCGACAACGTCCCCGGCATCGGTGGCGGTCGCCACGGCCGTGGTCATCGTGGACACGGTGGACATTTCCGGCTACCGTCCATCGGCGCTGAAGGTGCAGGCAACACCACCATCACCGTCGAGCCCGGCAGCGTTTTCTAGACCTCCCGCACTAAGCTGAGCACTTAGTACGAGAGGCAGTCAGGCCGGTCGAGGCAACCTCCCGCCTCGGCCGGTCTGACACCGTTCCTGTCAGCATTTACAATCAACGTGAGAACCTGACCCGATAGGCTTTGTATGCCAACCATAACCAAGAAGCACGGGGCCGAATATCATGGGCGATAACACAAAAATACTCATAGTCGAAGACGACCCGGCCCCCGCCGAACTGGTCGGCATGTACCTCGCCAAAGACGGCCACGACGTCGTCCGTGCCGCCGACGGCCTCGCCGGATTGCGCAAGGCCCGCGAGGACAAGCCCGACCTCGTCATCCTCGACCTCATGCTCCCCAAACTCGACGGCATGGAGGTCTGCCGCACCCTGCGCGCCGAGTCCAACGTCCCCATCATCATGGTCACCGCCCGCGTCGAAGAAGACGACCGCCTCGTCGGACTCGACCTCGGCGCTGACGACTACGTGACCAAACCCTTCAAGCCCCGCGAACTGGCCGCCCGCGTCCGCGCCGTCCTCCGTCGCGCCTCCCGCGACGCCGAGGGCAACGCATCCGTCGAAATCACCCACAACGGCATCGCCGTGTACCTCCGCACCCGCCGCGCCACCGCCAACGGCGAACGGCTGCCCCTCACGCCTACTGAGTTCCGCCTCCTCGCCGTATTCTCGCGCGAACCGGAACGCGTATTCTCCCGCGAGCAGTTATTGGACCAGGTCTTCGGCGACGACTTCGACGGCTTCGACCGCGCCGTCGACACCCATATCTACAACCTCCGCCGCAAGCTCGAAAAAGGCTCCGGCGGCAAAAAGTACATCCACACCGTCTATGGAGAGGGGTACAGGTTCGGCCATGACTAAACTCTTTTATAGCCTCCAGCTCAAACTCGTCCTCGCCTTCGTCGCCGCCCTCGGGCTGTCGCTGGCCGGTGTCAGCTGGTACATCGGCTACGCCGCCGACCGCGAGGTCGCGAGGTTCACCACCGAGTTCGAGGAAGCGCGAGCCGCCCAGACCGCCTTCTTCGTGGGACAGAACTTCTCCGGCGACGCTCGTCCCGGCATCCAGCTCGCCGTTGAACAGGCCAGCGCGCTCTACGGACGTCACTTCGTTGTGACCGACGCCCAGGGCAACATCATCGCCAACTCCGACGACCGGAAGCCCCCGCGCCTCGATGACGGCCACAGGGACGACCGTAGGAACGACCGCCGTCCGCGCGAAGTCGCCATCGTCCGCAACGGCGAACAGGTCGGTCTGCTCTCCGTCACCGCCACAGCCGTTGACACCGAATTCCCCGAGCCGCCACCCACCCAGATAGCAGCCTCCATCACCCGCTCCATGCTCTGGGCCGGACTCGTCACCGGTGGCGTCGGCATCATCCTCGTATCGTTGTTCACCCGTGGCATGCTCAGCCCCGTCAACTCGCTCACCACCGCCGCCCGCCGACTCGGCCAGGGCGACTTCTCTCTTCGTACGCGAGTCACCAGTCAGGACGAAGTCGGCGAACTCGCCCGCACCTTCGACTCCATGGCCGCCGGACTCGAACATGCCGAGCAGCAGCGCAAGAGCCTCATGGCCGACGTCGCCCACGAACTCCGCACTCCCCTCGCCAACATTCTCGGCTACATTGAGGGCATCAAGGACGGCGTGCTTCAGCCCGACGAAAAAACCATAGACACCATCCATCAACAGGCAATCCACCTGAATAAACTTGTCGAGGACGTGCGTCTCGTCGCCCTAACCGACGCCGGGGCACTGCGTTTATCTAAGTATGAGGTGTCCGTCGCGGAGCTGGTGCAAGATGCCGTTCACGACTTCCAGCGCCGCGGCGACGCCAAGGGCATCACCGTGACCGCCAACGTCGAAGATGGGCTACCTAGGCTGGAACTTGACCGTACCCGCATGGCTCAGGTGCTGCACAACCTGCTCGACAACGCCGTCGCCCACACCCACGAAGGCGGCTCCGTCACCGTGGCCGCCTCCCGCATCGGCAACGCCGTCCGCATCGCCGTCGCCGACACCGGCGAGGGCATCGCACCCGAAGACCTGCCCCGCGTGTTCGAGCGCTTCCACCGCGGCGACCCCTCGCGGGCGCGGTCTACCGGCGGCTCCGGACTCGGCCCCACCATCGTGAAAAACCTTGTCGAGGCCCACAACGGCGCCGTCTCGGCGCAGAGCGAAGTAGGGAAGGGGAGTACATTCACGGTAGACTTACCCGTGTAAGGTCTTACCGTAGAAGAAATGGCTGGAGTTAGAGGCTACTTTGGTAGTAAGTGGAGCATAACCCGCGCCGGAACGCCTTTGGATGCAAACTCAGTTTGCGCTAGAGCAGCTGTTCGATAAGGATTGCGGCCAGCCCCAGTGTCAAAAGTGCACCCACCACGTCGGTGATGGTCGTGATGAACACCGCCGAC
>JAQBWG010000136.1 GCA_027625225.1 Chloroflexota bacterium
CTCGTTGAGCAGGTTCCAGCGTCCGATGCTGAAGATGGTGCTGAGGACGAAGACCCAGATGGGCACGGTGGCGTTGAGCGTGGAGACGAGGGAGACGGGGCCGAGGTCGGTGGCGAAGGTCAGCATGAGGATGGCGGCGGGGAAGATGAGGAGTTCGGCAACTCCGACGAGCCACATGGCCTTGGGCGACTTGAGAGACGTGACCATGTTGCGGAAAACGGTGGGGCTGAAGTTGAGGGACATACTGGCGAACATGCCGATGCGCATGAGCCAGAACCCGGACAGCGGCGGCACCTCTTCCAGTCCGTACTTGGCGATGACCTGGCCGACGGCCATGAGCAGGCTGGCGATGATGAGCATCCCCAGCACGGGCTTGTCTATCTGAAAGCGCTTACTGTTCTCTCCCGAACCGAAGGAGATGGAGATGAGAATGGTGCCGAACACGGCGAGGATGATGGCGCCCCACTGTAGCCCGGTGAGGATTTCTCCGAGCAGAAAGACGGCCATGATGGCGACGTAGATGGGTGAGACGTTGAGGACGGGCCAGACGCGGGAGGCCTCGCTCCGTTGCAGCGCACGGTACATCAGGTTGCCGGACATGCCCCAGCAGGCGCCGGTGCCGACCATGGCTATGATGCGGATGAAGGGTGTGCCGTCGGGGACGGGGAACACGAAGGCGAAGATGATGCAATGTGGGATCATACTGAGGGCGAGCCAGCCCAGGAAGGTTTTGGAGCCGGGCAGATAACGGCTGATGAGCAGCTTTTCTAGGATGCTGCCGACACCGATGAGGAATGTGGCGGCGAGCGCGAAGGCTATCCAGGACATAGGCTACTTGCGGAACTCGTGGAGTTTGGCCATGCGCTCTCTTACTCGCTCCAGCGTATCCAGCTTCTTGGGGAAGGCGAAGCGCACGTACGGCTTGGCCAGCGCGGGGTCGTGGTAGAAGGCCCGGCCCGGCACCGGCGTAATACCGACCTTCTCCGACAGGAAGTGGGAGAATTTCAGGTCGTCGTCGTAGCCACAGTCCGGATAGCGGGTCATCACATAATAGGCGGCCCTGGGCGTCACGCACTCAAATCCGGCGTCGCGCAGGGTGGACACCACGGAGTCGCGGCGGGCCTGGTACCCGGCAGCGAGTTCGGCGTAGTAGGACTTGGGCATGTACATGGCTTTGGCGACGGCCTCTTGCAGCGGGGCGGCAGCGCCGATGGACAGGAAGTCGTGGATGCGGCGTATGGCCGTCGCGATGGTCTCGTCTAGGGCGATGGTCCAGCCCACACGCCAACCGGTGACGCTGTAGGTCTTGGAGGCGCTGTTGGTGGTGACCGTGCGCTTGGCCATGCCCGGCAGCGCGGCCATGGTGACGTGCTCCAGCCCGTCGAAGATGATGTGCTCGTAGGGCTCGTCGGTGAGGGCGAGGACGTCGTATTCGATGCACAGTTCGGCGATGTACTGCATCTCTTTCAGCGTGAACACTTTGCCCGTCGGGTTCTGCGGGGTGTTGACCACGATGGCGCGGGTCTTTTTGTTGAAGGCGCGGCGCAGTTCGTCCCGGTCGAACACGAACGAGTCGCCCTCTTGATGCAGCGGGACGAAGACCGGCTTACCACCGGAGAGAAGTGCGTCGGGGCCGTAGTTCTCGTAGAACGGCTCGAACACGATGATTTCGTCGCCTGGGTTCACCACCGCCAGCATGGTCGCCATCATGGCCTCGGTGCCGCCGCAGACGATGGTCACGTGGCGCTCGGGGTCTACCTCCACGCCGTTGAACCAGCCGAACTTGTCAGCAATAGCCTTGCGGATGGAAGGCGAGCCCCAGGTGATTGCGTACTGGTGGAACCCTTCGTCCAGCGCCTGCTTGGCCCAGTCCACAATCTCCTGCGGGGGCTCGAAGTCGGGGAAGCCCTGGGCCAGGTTGATTGCGCCGTAACGGTTGTTGACGCGGGTCATCTCGCGGATGAGCGACTCGGTGAAAAAGCCGACGCGGCTCGATGTTTGCTGTTTTGCCAATGCTTTAGTTCACAACCCTCAGAAACGTAGGGCGAAGCGTATCACGGGGGACGACGCTCCGAAAGCCTAGCCGACGAGGGCCTGTTCGAGGTCGGCGATGAGGTCGTCGGGGTGCTCCAATCCCACCGAAAGCCTGATGAGGTCAGGTGGCGTGGTGGTGTCCGGCCCCTCGATGGACGCGCGGTGCTCGATAAGGCTCTCGGTGCCGCCCAGACTGGTGGCGCGGGTGAACAGCTTCACTTTAGCGGCGACGCCCATGGATGCGCTCTCGCCGCCCTTCACCTGGAACGACATCATCCCGCTGGGCAAGGCCATCTGTTTCATGGCCAGGTCGTGGCTTGGGTGATTGGACAAGCCGGGGTAGTGCACGGCGGAGACGCGCAAGTGTGCCGCGAGGAATTCGGCGACGCGGGTGGCGTTCTCCGAGTGGGCGCGCATGCGGAGCGGTAGGGTGCGGATGCCGCGCATGACGAGCCAGCAGTCGAAAGGCGCGGCGACGGCACCGCCGACGGATTGCACGTTGTGGACGCGTTCGGTGAAGGCGTCGTTCTTCCTGAACACCGCGGCACCGCCCAGGACGTCGCCGTGGCCTCCGAGATACTTGGTGGTGGCGTGGACGACGACATCCGCGCCCAGTTCGAGCGGACGCTGCACGACGGGCGTGGCCCAGGTGTTATCGCAGGCGCATATGGCGCCGGAGGCGTGGGCGAGGTCGGCGACGGCGGCGATGTCGGTGATTTTCAGCAGCGGGTTGGACGGCGTCTCGACCCAGATGAGCTTCGTCTTCGGTGTCATGGCCTTCTCAACCTGAGACAGGTCGGTCATGTCCACGAACGAGACTTCGAGGCCCCAGGGCGCGAGCATCTCTTTCAGCAGGCGGGTGGTGCCGTGATAGGCATCCAGCGGCGCAATGACGTGGTCGCCGGGCGAAAGAGCCTGCAACACGCTCATAATGGCGGCCATGCCCGACGAGAACGCAGCCGCGGACGCTCCGCCCTCCAGCGCGGCAAGGCACTCCTCCAGCATGGTGCGGTTGGGAGACCCCAGGCGGTTGTAGATGTAGCCTTGCGGGTAGGAGCCGTCCTCCGCCCGTTCGAATGTAGTCGCGAGGTGGATGGACGGCGTCACGGCGCCCGTTCCGGCTTCGATGTGCCGCCCGGCGTGGACGGCTGTAGTTTCGATGTGCATGGTCTTTCTCCGTGGTCTGGGATTCCTCCGCAAGAATACACCAAGCGAGTGGTACAATCCCCGTCGTTACTGCGGAGGGCTTATGCGACTGGGATTGTTCATGCCTCCGGCGCACCCGCCGGAGCGAAGCACATACGACGCGCACCAGTGGAACCTGGACGTCATCAGCATGGCTGACGAACTGGGATACATCGAGGCGTGGGTGGGCGAGCATTTCACCGCTGCGTGGGAGCCGATCCCGTCGCCCGACCTGCTCATCGCCCAGGCGCTCATGCGCACCAAGAACATCCGGCTAGGCCCGGGAGCGCACCTGCTGCCTTTCCACCACCCTGTCGAGTTGGCCCACCGCATCGCCTATCTCGACCACATGTCGCAGGGTCGGCTACTGCTGGGCATCGGCTCGGGCAGCATCCCCACCGATATGCAGGTGTTCAATGTAGACCCCGGCACGAACCAGCACCGGGAGATGACGCGCGAGGCGCTGGAAATCATCTTCCACCTCTGGCAAACGGACGGGCCGTACGAGTTCAAGGGCAAGTTCTGGGATGTGAAGATACCCGATCCCAACGAGTTCGAGTGGGCGAACTTCCGGTTGCACCAGAAGCCGTTCCAAAAGCCCCATCCGCCCATCGGCGTGGCGGCGGCGAGTGTGGGTTCGGAGACGCTGAAAATCGCGGGTGAGAAGGGATACATCCCCATGAGCCTGGGCATGGGCGGCGCGTACCTGTCCAGCCATTGGGAGGCGGTGCTGGAAGGAGCAAAATGCGGGAATCGGACGCCGCCGTCGCGCGGCGAGTGGCGCATCGTGCGGGATATCTGGGTGGCGGACACGGACGAGGAGGCTTACGAGGGCGCACGTGAGGGGATGTTGTTCAGGGCGTGGCGTGAGTATTTCATGAAACTGTACAGCTTTGGCCCCTACCCGCTGACACGGTACGTGAAACACGATGCATCGGTGCCGGATGATGCCGTGGATTTGGAGTACATGATGGAACACATCTGGCTGGTGGGCTCGCCGGAGACGGTGGCGCGGAAGCTCCGCACGCTGTACGAGCAGTGCGGCGGGTTCGGCGTGCTGCTGGCGATGTCGCTCGACCATCTGGACGACCGAGCGGGCTGGGAAAAGTCCATGCGATTGCTGGCAGAGGACGTCATGCCCCGCGTGGCCGACCTCACAGGCGAAAAGACAGTGGCCGGAGGCGTGAGGTAATGGGAGATTTCGACGGCAAAGTCGCCCTCATCACCGGCGCCAGCTCCGGCGTGGGTAAGGCGGCGGCGTTCGAGTTTGCCCGTAGGGGTGCGAACGTGGTGCTCGCCGCGCGGCGGACAAAAGAAGGCGGCGCGGTGGCTCAGACTATCCGTGAGGACGGCGGCAAGGCCTTGTTTGTGCAGACAGACGTGTCGGACATGCGGGACGTGGAGCGGATGGTAGAGGCGGCGGTGAAATCGTTTGGACGACTCGACTTCGCGTTCAACAACGCGGGCATCGAAGGCAACATCGCGATTACTGCGGACAGCACCGAAGAAAATTGGGACAACGTGATAGGCATCAACCTCACCGGCGCATGGCTGTGCATGAAGTATGAAATTCCCGAGATGCTCAAAACGGGCGGTGGGGCCATCGTGAACATGGCGTCTGACATCGCACTGGTAGGCGCGCGCGGCCTTCCGGCGTACGTGGCCAGTCGGTTTGCGGTAGTCGGCCTGACCAAGTCGGCGGCGCTGGAATACGCGGACAAAAACATCCGCATCAACGTCGTGTGCCCGGGCATCATTGAAACACCCATGTGGGATCGCATTACAGAGGGTGATGAAGCCGTGCAGAGGGCATTCAGGGACTCTTACCCTGCCGGCCGCACGGCAACATCTGAGGAAATTGCAGCGGCAGCGGCGTGGGTGTGCTCGGACGCTGCTTCGTATATGTCAGGGCACGCGCTGTCGTTAGATGGCGGCCACACGGCGGGGGTAACCGCGCCGTTCAAGCATGTAGATAACTAAAACTGGCGAAGGAGCGAAAAGGAAACGAGCATGGCAAAGCAGATGACGGTGTTGAAAATCAAGGAATTTCACGATTTGCGGTGTCCGATGAAAGACGGGGTGGAGCTGGCGACTGACGTGTATATGCCCGCCGAGGGCGGGCCGTTTCCGACCATCGTGTGCCGCACGCCGTACGACCGTGGGGCGGCAAACACACTCACGGCCCCGGACGCTGTGTACCTGGCGCAGCGCGGATTTGCGGTAGTAATCCAGGACGTGCGGGGGCGGTACGACTCGGACGGTGAGTGGTACCCGTTTGTAAACGAGGCGGACGACGGGCATGCGGCCGTCGAGTGGGCGGCGAAGCAGTCGTGGTCGAACGG
>JAQBWG010000137.1 GCA_027625225.1 Chloroflexota bacterium
CGGCGCCAGGTCCTTCAACCCCACCAGGCTGATGCGGTCGTCCGCCCGTATCTTGTCGTAGTCCTTGGCATCGCTGAACGTCAACGGCAGCAGCCCCTGCTTTTTGAGATTCGATTCGTGGATGCGGGCGAAGCTCTTGGCGATGACCGCCGCGCCGCCCAGCAACCGTGGCGACAGCGCCGCGTGCTCGCGGCTGCTCCCCTCGCCGTAGTTGTTGTCGCCGATGACCACCCAGCGCAGCCCCTTGGCCTTGTAGTCGCGGGCGACCGCCGAGATGGCCCTGCCCTTCTCGCCCGAAAGCTGGTTCGTGGTCTTGCCCGCCTCTTCCGTGTAGGCGTTGATGGCCCCCATGAACATATTGTCGCTGAACTTCTCCAGGTGGCCCCTGAACCGCAGCCACGGCCCCGCCGGGGAAATGTGATCGGTCGTGCACTTGCCCTTCACCTTAACCAGCACCGGCAGCTTCTCGTAATCCTTGCCGTCCCACGGCTTCCACGGCTCCAGAAGCTGCAAACGGTCGCTGTTCGGGTCAACGGAAATCTTGATAGCGCTGCCGTCTTCCGGCGGCGCCACGTACGACGACTGGCTCTTGGCGAACCCGTTCGCCGGAACCTCCGGTGCGGGCTTGGGCGCCTCCAGCTTGAACTCCTTGCCGTCCGCCCCCTTGAGTGTGTCCGTAAGCGGGTTGAACGACAGCCTGCCGCCGATAGATAGCGCAACCACAATCTCCGGACTGGCGATGAAGTTCATCGTCTCCGAACGGCCGTCGTTCCGGCGCGGGAAGTTGCGGTTGTACGACGTCACAATCGTGTTCTGCACGCCGTCCAGCGCTTTCTCGCGCTTCCACTGACCGATGCACGGGCCGCAAGCGTTCGCCAGTACCGTCGCCTTGATATCGGTGAGTTTACCCATCTGACCGTCGCGCTCGATGGTCGCCCGTATCTGCTCCGACCCCGGCGTCACCATCAACTCCGACGCCACCTTTATACCGTGGTTGCTGGCCTGCGTCGCCACATCAGCCGCCCTCGTCATGTCCTCGTACGACGAGTTGGTGCAGCTTCCGATAAGCGCCGTGTCAATCTTGTCCACGAACTTGTTGCTGGCGTCTTTGACCTCGGTGGCCAGCATGGAAATCGGCCGCACCCTGTCCGGCGAATGCGGCCCTGCCACGTGTGGCTCCAGCTTCGATAAATCGATTTCAACAACCTTGTCGAAGTAGTCCTTGGGATTCTTGACCACCTCGTCGTCCTGCCTGAGCAGATCCTTGTTCTTGTTCGCCAGGTCGGCCAGCGCCGCCCTGTTCGTCGAGCGCAGATACGTATCCATCCGCTCGTCGTAGGCAAACACCGACGTCGTCGCGCCCAGTTCCGCGCCCATGTTGGTGATGGTCGCCTTGCCGGTGCAGGAAATGCTGCTGGCGCCCGGCCCGAAATACTCGATAATCGCGTTCGTGCCGCCCTCCACGGTCAGCGCGCCCGCCAGATACACGATAACGTCCTTGGGGGCCGTCCACCCGTTCATCTTGCCGGTAAGATACACACCGATGTGCTTGGGGTACAGCACCTCCCAGGGCAGCCCGGCCATCACCTCGACCGCGTCCGCGCCGCCGACACCGACCGCGCAGGCGCCTAGCCCGCCGCCGTTGGGCGTGTGCGAGTCCGTGCCGATGATAAGCGCACCGGGATAGGCATAGTTCTCTAATACAACCTGGTGGATGATGCCCGCGCCGGGGCCCCAGAAGCCGACGCCGAACTTGGCGGAGGCGGTGCGAAGGAAGTCGTAAACCTCTTTGTTCTCTTCTTTAGAGTCGAGCAGGTCGGCGACGCCTTCGACACGGGCCTGGATGAGGTGGTCGCAGTGTACGGTCGTCGGCACCGCGGCCGCCTTGCGCTTGGTCTGCATGAAGGAGAGCATGACGGTTTGACCGAGCACGTCTTGCAGGGCTACACGGTCGGGTCGAAGCTCCAAAAAGCTCTTGCCGGGTTCGAGAGGGACGGTATTGGGGTCGTCCGCGTGGCCGAGCAGAATCTTGTCGAGCGTGAGCGGCTTGCCCATGCGCTTGCGGATGATGGGGAGGTTTTTTTTCATGGTTTCGTAGGTCTTGGCGACCATCTGGGGGGTGGATTCTATAGCTGGCAAGTGTATTTCTCCTTCAAACTGTACGGAAAATGTACGGCTTTGGAACGATTGTTCAAGGCCGGTAAATGATGTCTCTTTCAGGGGCATTTTAGCTTGAAAGCATGATGCCCCGGCACATTCTTCAGCTACGCAGAAATGTTGCCGTCCGGTATGCCTTTGATGCTATTCGGTTGGGCGGCGCATACGCCGCCGGGATGTCTCCGAGATGTTACTTGGAGACGCCGAAGTAATCGTAGTTGATGTCGATGAACTTGTTCCACTCCTGGGGGGTGTCGTCCTCGGCGAAGATTGCGTTCACCGGGCAGACGGGCTCGCAGGCGGCGCAGTCGATGCACTCTTCGGGGTGGATGTAGTACTGGTTGTCCTCATCCTTGGTGTAGATGCAGTCCACGGGACAGACATCCACGCAGGCGCCGTCTTTCACATCAACACAGGGCTCGGCAATGATATAGGTCATCGGTGCGGTTTCCTCCTAGCGATGGACAGCGATTTTCGGGCCGCTCGTCCGTGCGATTGAGATTCAATTACTACACTTCCGATTATAGCTCTCGTGTTTACGGCTTTTCAACACGTTTACTCGTATTTGGTTTGCGCAGTTACGGGATTGCAATTCAGTGTCAGCCATAACGTCGCGCGATGGGTCAGGTCACCGCCTCTTTGGGTGTGTCGGACTGTCTGGCTACCACGGTGCCATTGGTAAGCACGATGCCGTCTTCGTTGTAGCTCTCCACCTGCCCGCTACCGAACTGTTGCTCGTATAGCTGTCTGTACAGGCCCTGACTACGCAACAGTTCGGCGTGGGTGCCCTGTTCGACGACCTGTCCACTGTCTATGACGTAGATGATGTCCGCCGCGATGATGGTGGACAGCCGGTGGGCGATGGCGATGGTGGTGCGGTTCTTCATGAGCGGCTCCAGTGCGGCCTGGATATAGCGTTCGCTGGTGGTATCCAATGCAGAGGTGGCCTCGTCGAGGATGAGAATCTTGGGTTGGTGGAGAATCACCCTGGCGATAGCGAGCCGCTGGCGTTCGCCCCCGGAGAGCCGGTAGCCTCGCTCCCCCACTATGGTGTCGTAGGTGTCCGGGAAGGCCATGATGCGATCGTGGATGAAGGCCGCCTTCGCCGCAGCTTCGACTTGCTGTTGGGTGGCGTCGGGGTTGCCGTAGCGGATGTTATCCAGCACGGTGGAGTGGAACAGATAGCTTTCCTGGGTCACGTAGCCGATGAGACCGGAGAGCGACGAAAGTTTGATTTCCCGCACGTCGGTGCCGTCTATGCGTACGGCGCCACCGGTTACGTCGTACAAACGGGGTATGAGATAGGAGATGGAGGTCTTGCCCGCGCCGCTCGGCCCTACGAAGGCGGCAAGCTGTCCGGGCTCGATGGTGAAGCTCACGCCGTCCAGCGCCCAGGCCGGTTCCACTTCTGTGACTTGTTTCGCAGCATTCGCAGAGGCCGATCGCTTCTGGGGAGACGAGTCGTAGCGCAGGCGTACGTCCTGGAATTCGACTTTGCCCGTTGCCTGCGCGGACAGCAGTTCGGTGGCATTGGGAGAGTCCTGAATCTCGGACTTTAAGTCGAGATAGCCGAAGATGCGCTCGAACAACGCCAGCGACGACTGCAGTTCCACCGAGACACGGAGCAGGCTGCCGATGGGGAAGTACAACCGGCTCTGCAAGGTGGTGAAGGCGACGATGGTGCCCGCGGTTACCCCGCCGCTGCCGAAGCCGAGCAGCAGGTATCCCGCCAGCACGTAGATGGCAACGGGCGACACGGAGAAGAATATCTGCATGATGGCCCAGAACACCTGTCCGGTCATCTCCTGCCGCACCACGAGGTTGGAAAGCCGCTGGTTCTCCTCGCTGAACCGGTCTATCTCGCGCCGCTGGCCTCCGAAAAGCTTGGAGAGCATGATGCCGGAGACGGAGAGGGTTTCCTGGGTGATGGCGGTCATTTCCGCGCGGGACTCCTGCACCTGCACGGTGGCCGCGCGCCGCCTTCTTCCCACATACCGGGTCATGATGACGAACAGCGGAACGGTGAACATGGCCACCAGGGTGAGCTGCCAGGACAGGATGAGCATGGCGATGAGGGTGCTGATGAAGATGACCACGTCGGCCAGCACGCTGGTGAGGGTGCTGGTGACCACGGCCTGGACGCCGCCCACGTCGTTGGACACACGCGACTGTATCTCGCCGGTGCGGGTGTCGGTGAAGAAGCTGAGAGGCTGTTTTTGCAGATGCTGGAACAGCTTGTCACGCAGGTCGCGCATCACCCGCTGTCCCATGCGGTTGGTGAGGTAGGTCTGGGCCACGCCGAGCAGTCCGGTGATCACGGTGATGCCGGCCATAATGGCGGCGAATATCCAAAGCAGGTTCAGGTCGGTGCCACCGGGGGCGAACAGCGCGTCGTCGAACACCCGCTGGATGAGCAGCGGATTGGCTACGCCGAGGCCGGAGGTCACCAAAATGAGCAGGCCGACCACAGACGCCGTGCGCCAGTAGGGGCGGAAGACGGATACGATCTTGCGTATAAGTCCCCGGTCGGCCAAGTGTCCCGTCACGGAGGTTGTGCTGTTGGTCAAATTCGCTCCCGCTCATCCGTCTACACAGACGCGGATGAGCCAATTGCTACACCGATTGTACAAAAGAAGTTGCGCGGTGGCGGCAATCCGTTTCTTCATCGAATCGGTCGAGACGCGACTGGGGTCGGGTACAATGCGGTGGAAACCTGATTCGAGGTGTGCCGGTGGAGACTGTTGCTGTCGTTCTGGGTGTTGCGCTCGTTGTAGCCGTTCTGCTGGTGTGGTTGTTTTATGAGTTGTGGAAGCGGACGCGGGCGGATTTGCGAACGGCACGGTCGGGAAGCCAGAGCATGAGCACGCGGTACGGGCAGATGACGGAGCAGTTCATGCCGTTTCTGAACGACTATCCATGGGACCCGGAGCGATTCCGGTTCATCGGTTCGCCGATAGACGGCATCCAGTTCGAGGACGACAGGGTTATCATCGTGGAGTTCAAGACGGGCGGCAGCGCATTGACGGCTACGCAGCGACGCATACGCGACCAGGTGAAGGCGGGACAGGTGGAGTTCACGGAGCTACGAATCGGCTCGAAGTGAGATACCGGACAGGGGCCGGATGCGGTACACTCGGCGGCGAATCGTTCATACGCAACACACAAACACGAAGGAGTTATTCTCATGGGACAACTTGACGGCAAGGTAGCCATCATCACGGGCGGGGGCACGGGCATCGGCAAGGGCATCGGCAGGGCTTTCACCAAGGAGGGCGCGAAGCTGGTGCTGTCGGCACGGCGCAAGGACAAGCT
>JAQBWG010000138.1 GCA_027625225.1 Chloroflexota bacterium
GAACCGTTCCCCGCAATGGCGGCATGGTGGTATCGTGTTCGGGCCGCACCCCCGCAGCTACCGTCAGGATATGCCGAAGCAGATGCGGCGGAAGG
This sequence comes from Chloroflexota bacterium, assembly GCA_027625225.1. Taxonomy (GTDB): domain Bacteria; phylum Chloroflexota; class Dehalococcoidia; order Lucifugimonadales; family VGZR01; genus VGZR01. Next base: position 96 of record JAQBWG010000138.1, read on the forward strand.
CTTTGGCAGCTTCGCTCTCGGAAAAAGTGCGGTTGGAAGATTTGATTATTGTCGAGAATCTGGTTCTTTCCGCTCCCAAGACGAAGGAGATGAAGGCAGTTCTTGATGCTTTGAAGCTGGATAAGTCCGTATTGCTTGTGGCAGACGGGGCGTCGCCTGAAGTTCTGAGGGCGGCGAAAAATATCCAGAAATTGGATACGCTGCCAGCCTATCAACTCAATGCGTACGATGTATTGCGCCACAAGAAGATTGTGCTGACCGTAGATGCGGTTCGAAAGGCTGAAGAGCTCTGGGCAGGTCCGACTCGCAAGAATGCGATGCCAGAGTCTGAGCCTGTGGCGGAGGCGAGCTAATATGGCTTTCGGAAAGATTCTAATTAAACCGCTAGTGACGGAAAAAAGTACCGCTCTCATGGAGATTGGCCGGTATGTGTTCCAGGTGGCCGATGGTGCCAGCAAGCTGGAAATCAAAGAGGCTGTCCAGATTGCCTTTGACGTAAAGGTGCAGTCGGTGAATACAATTCGTATTCAGGGAGAGCGACGACGGATGGGGCCACGCTGGACACAGACCCCTTCCTGGAAAAAGGCGATTGTGAAGCTGGCGCCAGGAAATAAAATCACGCTCTTCGAAGGCGTGTAACGCTAAGGTTATTTTGAGAGACAATTATGGCACTCATTAGATCAAAACCAACAACTCCAGGTGAACGCGGTCGAGTCCGGCTTTCGTCGGATGACTTGACGGTTAGTAAGCCGAAGAAATCGCTCGTCAAAGCGAAACCACAACGGGCGGGACGCGCTGCCAATGGGCGTATCTCGGTTCGTCGCCGTGGTGGCGGGGCGAAGCGCCAGTACCGCGTGATTGATTTCAAGAGAGATAAGAAAGATGTACCCGGGCAGATTGCCAGTATTGAGTACGATCCGAATCGTTCGTGCCGCATCGCGCTGGTGAAATATGCTGATGGTGACTGGCGGTATATTCTGGGTCCGGAAGGACTGGGAGTCGGCGATATGATTGTGGCCGGCGACAGCGTCGAGCCTCGTACCGGTAACGCATTGCCGTTGCGAGCGATGCCGACCGGAACGCTGGTGCATAACGTGGAGTTGCAGTTGGGTAAGGGTGGTCAGATTGTGCGGAGTGCAGGGGCGGCAGCGCAGGTGCTGGCAAAAGAGGGTGGCTATACGTTATTGCGATTGCCTTCGGGCGAGACGCGCCAAGTGCTAGATACGTGCATGGCCACCGTCGGGCAGGTTGGCAATCTCGATCATAAGAATGTGAAGTTGGGCAAGGCAGGCCGGAGCGGGCACCTTGGCCGCAGGCCGCATGTTCGTGGCGTGGCGATGAACCCCAACGACCATCCGCACGGTGGTGGTGAGGGTCGCTCGCCTATCGGTATGCCGGGGCCGAAGACACCGTGGGGTAAGCCTACGCTTGGATACCGGACGCGAAAAAACAAACGCAGCAACACCTTTATCGTCCGCAGACGACATAAGAAGTAAGTAGGAAGGTCGTAGATGTCGAGGTCTATCAAAAAAGGTCCCTATGTAGATGCAAATCTGGCGAAGAAGGTAGATGCCGCCCGCAAGACGAATGCCAAGACCGTCATCAAGACGTGGTCGAGGTCGTCGGTCATCATGCCGGATATGCTGGGGTTGACCATTGCGATACACGACGGGCGGCGCCATGTGCCGTTGTTCATCAGTGAAAACATGGTGGGGCATAAATTAGGTGAGTTCGCTCCGACACGGCTGTTCCGCGGACATGCGTCGAAGAGCGAAAAAATGACAACGGTAGCATCATAACGACTCGGGCTAATAGGGATATTTGAGTTGGCAGTTAAAGCAGTAGGAAAAAATACAGGTATATCTGTTAAGAAGGCCAGGCTGGTCATCAATATGGTGCGGGGTAAGCCGATTCAAGAGGCGTTGCATATTCTTGAGTTCGTTCCCAGCCCGGTTGCCAGACAGGTGGCCAAGATTGTTAAGTCAGCCTCCGCCAATGCGGAGAACGAGTTGCTGGCACGAACGGAAGACCTGAAAATCGTAGCCATATATGCTAACGAAGGGCCGCGAACGAAACGGTTCCGGCCTCGTGCCAGAGGGCGCGCGGATAAAATGATTCGAAGAAATAGTCACATTACTGTTGTGGTTGATCAAGAAGGGGGCGAGCTTGGGGCATAAAACGCATCCCATAGGCTTTCGCCTGGGGGTTATAAAAGACTGGCAAGCACGGTGGTTCGCTGATAAGCAAAAGGACTACCGGGTTCTTGTTCTTGAAGATTTGTCCATTCGCAATACGGTGATGAAAAGGTATCCGGATGCGGGAATCTCCAAGGTGGAGATTGAACGCAGTTCGAGCGAAGTCATCATCACTATCTTTACCGCACGACCGGGTATCGTGATTGGACTCGGCGGACAGCGCGTGGAAGAACTACGGAAAGAATTGGAGGGCGTTACCGAGCGAAAAGCCCGGCTTAACGTTCAGGAAATTCGACAGCCGGAATTGGACGCTTTCCTGGTCGCCCGTAGTATTGCCGACCAGCTCGAACGGCGGATTGCTTTCAGAAGGGCGATTCGTCAATCGCTTGGCCGCACTATGCAGGCAGGTGCCAAAGGTATCAAGGTTCTCGCGAGCGGACGACTCGGAGGTGCCGAGATTGCCCGAAAAGAAAAAGCGATGGAAGGGCGTATTCCCCTGCATACGCTGCGTGCAGATATTGATTTTGCTATCGCTGAAGCAGCGACCGAATACGGGCGTATCGGCGTCAAGGTATGGATTTATCACGGCGACGCGGAGCCCGTTAACAAACAGCAGGAACTGGACGATATGACTCCTATCGAGGTCACCGTTACGGCTGACCAAGGGGCTGAAGAAGAAAATGCTGCAACCAAAGAGAGTTAAATACAGGAATCACCACCGGGGGCGTCGTAAGGGTTCTGCTACCAGCGGAACGGATGTCCAGTTGGGTGATTTCGGGCTGAAGTCATTGGGTACCGCCTGGGTAACCTCCCGTCAGATAGAGGCTGCACGAAGGGCGATGACCCGCCACGTACGCCGTGGTGGCAAGGTGTGGATACGTATTTTTCCGGATAAGTCGGTGACCTCCCGTCCTGCCGAGACCCGCATGGGTGGTGGTAAAGGTGCGGTAGACCATTGGGTTGCCGTGGTGAAACCGGGGCGCATCATGTTCGAGATGGCGGGAGTTCCGGAAGAAATCGCGCGCGAAGCGTTGAAGCTGGCGTCCGATAAACTCCCGATACCAACAAAAATCGTCGAAAGGCACGCGACATAAGTTATGGAAATCGCGGAAGTACGAGCATTTTCGGATGCCGACCTGGTGAGTCAGATTGAAGAGAGTGAGCGCTCTCTTATGAATCTGCGATTCAGGGCGGCCACGATGCAGCTCGCCAATGTGAACGAGATTAAGAAAGCTAAAAAACGCATCGCGAGACTAAGGACGGTTGTGCGTGAACGTGAACTGGCTAGGGCGGCAACAGAATGAGTTTTGAAAATAGAAAAACCCGTGTAGGCACGGTTGTCAGCGATAAAATGGATAAGTCGGTCATCGTTTCGGTGGCATGGCGTACCCAGCATCCCCGATACCGTAAGTCCATTCGAAAGCGTTCCCGTCTCATGGTGCACGATCCGGAGGGCCAGGTGAGCGTTGGCGATTTGGTCCGTATCGTCGAAGTGCGACCGCTATCGAAAATGAAGCGATGGCGCATTTCGGAAGTGATTGCACGTCAGGAAGTCGTGGAGATTCCCTCGGCAGAGGAAATAGTTCGTGAGGCCATCCCCGATGAGCCTACACCTATGCCTGCTTCGAAGAAGAAGCGTGTCAAGGCTGAACCGGAAGAGGCAGTTGAACAAGTTGTTGAAGAGGAAGAGAAGGCCGACGAAGTCGTAGAAGAAGAGGCGGCCAAGCCGAAGCCACGCAAGAGTCGTGCAAAGCCTTCCGCAAAGAAAACTGATGAGCCGGCCGAAGAGACAGAGCCTGAAGCGGCTGTGGGGCCAGAAGCTTCCATCGAAGTCGAGGAAGTCAAGGACGAGCCGGTACTGGACGATGCACCTGAAGTGGTTGAATCTGAAACCGAATCTGTTGAAGGTGCGGCTGACGAGTCGGCGGATTCTGAAGAAGAACAGAATAATGATGAGGAGAAAGAGCGGCAATGATTCAGCGATATACAAGACTGAAAGTCGCTGATAATTCGGGTGCCAGGACCATTAGTTGTATTGGCATTCCCGGAGGTACCGGTCGCCGCTATGCTGCCGTGGGTGATGTTATTACCGCTTCGGTGAAAGAGGCCGCTCCGTCCGCTGCCATCAAGAAGGGCGAAGTAGTTAAGGCAGTCATCGTTCGTACGGCTAAGCCCTTCCGGAGGGCGGATGGTTCCAACATTCGATTCGATGAAAACGCTGCAGTTATCATCAATGACGATCAACTGCCGCGCGGCACCCGTATTTTCGGGCCGGTTGCCCGTGAGTTACGCGATAAAAACTTTATGCGCATCATCTCGTTAGCGCCGGAGGTGCTGTAGTTATGCATCTGCGAACGAACGACATGGTCCTTATCTTGAAGGGCAAAGACAGGGGAAAACAGGGCAAAGTCCAACGTGTCTTCCCCAAAGATGCGAAAGTGCTCGTGGATGGAGTTAACGTCGTCAAGCGGCACACGCAGGCTCGTGGTGGAGTGCGGCAGGCGGGCATCATTCAAAAAGAGATGCCGGTTCGAGCGGCCAACGTCATGCTGGTCTGTCCGAGTTGCCAGAAGCCTTCCAGGGTGGGATCGAGACGTCTCTCCGATGGTACAGGGGCCCGTGTATGCCGCAACTGTAATGAAGTGATTGAGTAATGGCAGAAAAAAAAGAGACAAAAACTAAAAAGAAACCCGTAGCTAAGGCTGTTACTCAAAGCAAAACAGAAAAGCCTAAAGCTGCTGCAAAGACGAAGAAGACTTCTTCGCCGGCTAAACCTGCTGCGTCCAAGAAGGCTGCCCCCAAGGCTGCGAAGGCGAAAGCTGAGAGTAAGCCCAAGGCAGCAGCTGTTAAGGCGCCAGCGGCTGAGAAGGCACCTAAGAAGGCTGCAGCCAAGACGAAGGTGGAATCGTTTGTGTCGAGGGCGTTACCCCGGTTGCAGGAAGCGCATCGAGGACAGGCCTCATCCGATTTAACAAAAGAGTTTAGTTATACCTCGCCCATGCAGGTACCAACGGTCAAAAAGATAGTTGTGAATATCGGGCTGGGTGAGGCGTTGACCAACGCCAAAGCCGTAGAGAGTGCTACAGGCGATGTTACGGCAATCACCGGGCAAAAGCCCATCGTCACCAAGGCCCGTAAGTCTATTGCAGGATTTAAGATACGCGAG
>JAQBWG010000139.1 GCA_027625225.1 Chloroflexota bacterium
CGCCATGCGGGAAAGCATCCAGCATATTCTTTACGTGGTCGAGCGGGTGAAGACTAAAGACCTGCTAGTGAGGGAGATAACCCGAATTGCTACTACTGCACTCAGCGAGGTAGACGAATACGACCGCGCCTGTCGCCTCGCCGGCCTCGACGGGAAGGGATGGGAGTGAGGCAGTGAAACCCGCCGCCGCGCTAGGAACGACGACGGGCCTCTCCCGCCCTACAGGGCAGGGGTTAGGGTCGTTTCCTCCATTGAAGGAGCGGCCCTTGTTTGTGTCTCGCGCGAGACCGCGTTGCGGGACAGGAACAGGAGCGCGGTGCAGATGAAGGATCCCGCCAAGCATAGGTAGACCGGCCACCCTGAGCGAGTGACCAGCACCACCGCTGCCATTGGGATGCTGGCAAGCAGGAACGCGATGGCGAGCTTGTAAAACAACGCCGCCACCGGCACCCCATTCGTCGCCAGCATTTCAGGCGAGCCGAGCCCGCTGGTGAAGAAAGCCCCCAACGCCTGCAAAGACTTCAACATGCGTCACTCTCCTAAAGGCTGGTAGAGCCCGCCGTGACCGCTGCTTTCACCGCGACCTTGGCGGCGGGCTCTATCCGTTTTTTGCGGTAAGTTGCGCGAGCTTCGCGTTCACCGCAGCGAAGTCCTCCGCGATGTTGTCCTTGTTGATGCCCTTGCGGACAGCACCAGTGACGAACACGACGGCGGATAGAACGATGCCGATTGCGAGAGCGCCGATAAGCCCCAGCGCAATCCACGATACCCCGCCCCCGCCGCCAAAGAGTTCCTTGGCAAACTGGAGCTGGGTGTACATTTCAACCATTTCCGCAGAAGTCATGGTGTATACACCTCTTTCTTAGATTCCGCCGCCCCTGGCCTAGCACACAGGCAGCGGCGGCCCTTTGCGGGCTATGTTAAACGCGCGCCTCTACACGAAAACTCACGTAGCCCGCGACCTGCGCGCTGGTGTCACCGGGTGCCAGTTCAGGCCCGCCCTCGTTCCACTCCAGTTCGTGTCGCCAGCTACCCGGCACCACCCGCACCTTTACGGCGGTAGCGCCCGGGTACTGGAACGTCTGGCCGACCGCGTTATCCCTGACCGCTTCGAGCGCGGCCAGTAACTCGCTCGGTTTATTGCCGTAACCGTTCAGCTCGGTACTTGCCAGTAGGTCTACGCGCTGTACTTCGAATCCCTTGAGCGTTGAAGGTACCTTCTCGTACCTGAGTTCCAGCGAGTGAAGGTGCGGCGTATCGGTGTTGTCGCCCGAGTCCCGTATGAGGTTCAGGCGCGTGGCAAACGAGGTTGCCGACACCCCTGCGCCGGACGCTAATGTAAGCGTCTTCGTGCCTGAAAGAATATCCCCCATGTCGGTCAGATTGGACCAGTCAACATCATCGGTGTCGTAATCGACGTTGATGTAGTCACCCGCGTTCGTGCTGCTCAATTCGTGCGCATCCAAGGCCACGCCAAGGAACGCGCCGCCGGTGGTAGGCATGCCGCCGTCCACCTCGGGATAGTCCACGTTGCCGTTCAGTTCACGCGGCGTACTCCCCGCGTGCTGGGGTTTCAACATCGCATCGGTCATGTAACGAGAGTCCGACGTTGCCGTGGCGGTACGGACCTCGTAGTGAAGCCGCGTTCCGTCAAAACTCACATGGTAAATTTTGACGTCCGCTGTCCCGTGCTGGGTCATGTGGTGCCAGTGGGGCTCGCCGTCGTCGGGGTTCGCGTCCACATGGCAGATAACACGCGCGTTCCGGCCGGCAGCGCCGCCACCGACGGACGCGAATAGCATTCCTGGCTGGGAGTGGAGCCATCGAATGGGGCCGTACAGGTCGGCGGGAACACCGTCCTGGAAGTCCAGACCAAAGCCGCGCAAGAATTGTCTTACGCCGCCGCCGTTCATCATGCGGATGATCTTGGTCGGCTGGTTGTTCCCCACGCCGATTGGTATCCATACCGCGCCGTCCGTGTGCAGTTTCATGGACCTGCAGTTGTCGGCATGCGAGGGTAGCGCATACGCCTGAATGAACGTCCATGGTGCAAGTGCTGTATCTACCTCGTACAACCCTTCCTGCGTTCCCACGTACAATTTGTCCCCGTCGTCTGTGATAGGGCCGGGGTATCGAACGACGCCTTTTACCCCTGATGCTGTTATGATGTCCACTGATTCGTCACTGAACGACGTGCCGTTGGCCGACGAGTAGAACGTGATAGAGTTGTTGGCCTCATGCCAAAGGACGGCTACCAACTCGCCGCCGATCTCCATCAGCGTACCGGCGTCGTCATTGTCGCCCGCCGATTGCGCCGTCATGAGCGACGTTCCAATTCCCGTCGCCAGTGTCCACGCCGAACCATCCGTGGTGTAGTAGACCTTATGGGTCCCGCCGTCCACGATCAGCGCGTACATTTTGTCTTTGTGAACGAGCAGCCTGTGGCCCGTCTGGATGGTCGCCGACGGCGATGTCTTTATGACGCCGCTTGCCGTCCCTCCAATCGCCAGCTTCCACACGCCTGCCTTTGGCGTCAGCTTCGCATTGAGAGTGCCGTCCGCCTCAGCTGTGACGTAGGTCGCTGCCGCCGATGCGATTATCGCGTTTACTATATTCGTGGTCTGCACACCGGCGTCCGCGCTGCCGTTCCAGTCCGTCCCGTGCGTCAGTGTCGCCACCAGTACTCCGTTGATGGTAATCGTCAACGTCCCCCCGGTAGACTCTGCGCCCGATTGGAATGTCGCCCCTTTATTCGCGTACGTAAGGTCAAGCTGTGCCTTGTTATTATCCCAACTTGTCCCGTCGTGAGTAGCCACAAACATGCCGGACGTGGCCGACTCCGCGACCTCAAATAGCCCGTAGAACGCTCCCAAGAACGTCACGGTATCACGCGGCCCAATGATGGCGGGCGACTGGCCCAGGCTGGGCTCGGTACTGTCCTGTGAGAGGATGGGGAGTACGATACCGGACGCCCAACGGGTGTCGGCCTTGGCATCCCTGAATCGCCGGTAGTTCCGCATGTCACCGGATTCCAGCGCGGGGATGCGATCCCGCCCGAAGCCGCCGGTCATCGCGCCGAACACGACCGTATCCGGCGTCGTGAGGTCGGACTGACTCGCCGTACCCTGAGTGCGAAACTGTTCAGGGAAGCGGTTGACCGTGTAGGGCGTAATGACGCCGAGCGGGTTGCCGCTGCGATTCCGCCCCCCGTCGAGCACGCACTTGATTGTACCGAGCGTGAATACCTTAGCCATGATTCCTCTCAAACACGATGTACTTGTTGCTTGAGTCCCGCTCCAAGTGCCACACGCCCTCGTCCGGCATCTGAGCGGACATCGGCACCATGCGGACGCCCGGACGGCGCTTCAGGTCGTTCGCCTTCCCTTCCCAATCAATCTCCGCCGCCTCCGAGAACAGTCGCCGTGCCTGCCCGGTCTCCGCCATCAGCGCCGCCGCCTTGTTCGTGAGCATGTTCAACCGCTGCGAGTCCACCTCGGTGGTGGCAGCGTCGAAGGTCGAGTCCGTTGCGAACGTCGAGAGATACCCCCGTCCCTGTAACCGGAGCATCCGGCCCTCGACGGGGCGGTTGCGCGCAGTCACCGGGTAGTACGGCCCTTCGGGCTTGTCCGCGTCCGCCTGCATTTCGATGTGCGTGGGGCCGTCGATGATGCTGACAGGCACCGTGTAGCGGTACCGCGGTACGCCCTGAACTATCAGGCTCGCGTGGTCGAATGCCACATTCGCCGCGCCCGGTCGTAGCTCGATGCGCACAAAATCGGCAGTGGTCGGTATCACAGTCTCAGCTTCCAGGAACTCCCATCCCAGCTCACCGGAGTGTGCATCGCTGGCTACGAAGTCGCTCCCGCCGGCACCCCACGACACCCTGATCGTGGGCGTGGTAACGGTGCCGTAGCACCCGGCGCGGACCTTAACGGTGCGCCCGATGATCTCCTTCAAAGGTATGACCGAGTTGGGCGCGGGGCTGGCGTTGACTAGGCTCGTAACGTCCTGGTATAGAATCGAACCGGTGCCGCCGCTCAATGCGGCCCGCGCGCCGGAGAGCGTGAACAGCGCCGTCTCCGTCCACGTGTCCGTCTTTGTCCAGCCCGTGAATACGTTTGTGGCCCCTGCCTCAAGCCCGCCGTTCTCCAGCCACGAGTCCACTATCAGCGTCTCATCCCTCACCGGCAAATACAGCGTGGGGTACAGTTCCTCGATGGCCTGATTGATCTTGCCGATTTTGATTGCGGGATGAACCCTATGTATCTCGAACGTGGCACCGCTGACTATCTGCGCGATGAACGCGGCCACGGTGAGCGTGCCGGACGTGTATGTGAAGCTGGACGTGTTCGGTATCGCGCGTATCTGTCCCGCCGCTGCGCCGGAGCGCATCCGTACCCAGCCGGTCGCGGTATCGTCGGCGCGGAACACGTCCTTGAGGCCCGTCGCCACGATGGTAGTGCCGTCCGCCTCGCCGTCTGAGGTCGCGGTGAAGTAAGGGAGGGCGTTCTCAAAGAACGTGTCCCCTATGTCCGCTGACAGCCTATCCAATACGGCAACGCCGGTCGTGGTCATTCAGTCGCCTCAATCCGCATCAGGTTGCGTTCGCCCCGCGCTTGCACAAACGTGTTCGTCTCCCCGTCGTAACTCCAAAGGTTGCCCGCGTCCTTGATCGGCCCCAGCACGGGCGTCAGCGATTGCAGGTCACCGTTGTCGCGCCCTTTGGCGTCGGGCTCGTCGGTGAGGCTGTTCCAGTGCACGGCGTAGTGCGTCGCGGGCGGCTGGCCGTCCGCGCTCAGGGGGACGCTGAAGTTTCCCGGCCCGTGGCCCATCGCCTCAAGGTCCGCGTTCGCCTTGTCCCTGTTGGCAGCCTTCACCACGAAGATGCGGCTGCGGTACGTCGGGGGAGTCTCTGCAAATTCAGCCATGTGTGCCCCTACTGCAAAGTGATGCCGAACTTCGCGGCGAGATAGCCCTCGACAGTCTTCATGTCCGCCACCGCATGCGCCCCCCGGTAGATGATCAGTTCCGCCAGGTCGCCTTCCCAAAAACTCGCGGGCGTGGCGCGTTGAATAGCACCAAGCCTGAGCGGGCTGAGGTTGTCGGTAGTTACGAATCCCGCCAGGCTTGTCGTCACTTCCTGGAGTCCTCGGTCACGGCCAATCATGGCCACGCCTTCTTCCTTGCGGTAAGTGACGAGGTTGCCCGTGGCAGCGCCCGCGTGTGTAAGTGCCATCGCTTTCCTCGTAGCCCCATCGCCGACGCGCATCGTCATCGTGGTGTCGGACCCGTCCACGCCGTACCCACCGCTGTCAGCGCCGGTATCGTTCGTGCCACCCTTGGCGAACAGCCGCAGGTTGTCTATATCCGTGTCCCGCACGAAGACCGCGTAGATGGTGCATGAATCGCCCCCGAAATTAAGGCCCGCAACGTCGGCGACATC
>JAQBWG010000140.1 GCA_027625225.1 Chloroflexota bacterium
CGTAATGCAAGTATCGGAAAGAATCAAAAAAGTACCCCCGTACCTCTTCGTGGAGATTAGTAAACGCATCGCGGAGAAGCGGGCGAAGGGCATCAAGGTCATCAGTTTCGGCATCGGTGACCCCGACCTCCCGACGCCCGAAAACGTTATCGCCAAACTCCAAGAGACCGCGTTAGATAAGCCAAACCACCGCTATCCAGAAACGGACGGACTGCCGGTGTTTCGTCAGGCAGTGGCAAGGTGGTATGAAAAGCGTTTTGGGGTTGGTCTGAATCCCGACAAGGAAGTGCTGCCGCTTATCGGGGCGAAAGAGGGCATCGGACATGCGGCGATGTGTTTCATTGACCCCGGTGACATCGCTCTGGTGCCGGATCCAGGCTATCCCGTCTACTCGGTGGGCACTTGGTTCGCGGGCGGGGAGTGCCACTGGCTGCCTCTGAAAGAGGAGAGCGGATGGCTGCCCGACCTCGATGCGATTCCAGCTGACGTACTCAAGAAAGCCAAAGTGTTGTGGATAAACTACCCGAACAACCCCACCGGGGCCATCGCGGGGCGGGACTTCTTTAAGAAGGCTGTGGCCTTTGGGAAGAAGCACGACATCGCGGTGCTGCACGACGCCTGCTACACGGAGGTTGCGTACGACGGTTACCGGCCGGAGAGCTTCCTTCAAACCCCCGGCGCGATGGACGTGGGCATGGAGTTCCATTCGCTATCCAAGAGCTACAACATGACGGGTTGGCGCATCGGCATGGCGGTGGGTAACGCGGATATGATTCGGGCACTGATGACCATCAAGTCGAACCTGGATTCAGGGGTGCCTCAGGCAATCCAACACATGGCCATCGAGGCTATGGAAGCCTCTGACGACGCTATCGATGCGAGGAACGCCATCTACCAGAAGCGGCGTGACCGCGTGGTGCACGCGCTGCAGAAGATGGGGCTGGATGCCGAGGCGCCGAGGGCCAGCCTATATATCTGGACACGGGTGCCCAAGGGGTATACCTCGGCGGAGTTCACCAAGCTATTGCTGGACGAGCGCGACGTGGTGGTCACGCCGGGTTCGGGGTACGGAAAGTTCGGTGAGGGATATGTACGGTTGTCGCTCACGATTTCCGAGGAAGACCTGAACATCGGCCTGGAAAGGATTGCGAGCCTCAAAGTTGCAGCGAAGTAACGCGACACAGGAGAACTACTTCTATCTCGAAAAAATCTATCTCAACCAGACCCAAGGCCGAGCGCGTTCTACTCATCGGGGTGTCAATCAAGGGGAAACGAACCTTATGGACACCGGACGACTCGCTGGCCGAGCTAGCCGAATTGACGCGGAGCGCGGGTGCCTATGTGGTCGGCTCGGTGGCCCAGAAACTGGAAAAGCGTTCGTTCTCCTACATCGGCCAGGGCAAGCTCGAAGAGATCAAGGTTATCGTGGCCTCCGAGCGCATCGGCACCATCATTTGCGACGATGAACTAACCCCGGCGCAACAGCAAAAGCTGGAGGCCGCGTTCAAAGACGTCAAAATCATTGACCGCACGGCGCTCATCCTGGACATCTTCGCGCGTAGAGCGCAGACCCGCGAAGGTCGCCTGCAGGTCGAACTGGCCCAGATGGAATACCTGTTGCCGCGACTGGCTGGGCAGTGGTCTCACCTGGAACGCCTAGGCGGCGGCATCGGCACCCGCGGGCCGGGTGAAACCCAGCTGGAGACGGACCGCCGGCTGGTCCGCAACCGGATACTGCGCCTGAAACGCGACATCGAGGCGGTCCGCAGGCATCGTGAGCTATACCGAGCCCGACGTAGACAGCAGGAAATCCCCGTTGTAAGCCTGGTTGGTTATACCAACGCGGGCAAAAGCACGCTGATGAACGCATTGACCGGCGCAGGCGTGCAAGCCGAGGACAAGTTGTTCATGACGCTCGACCCGGTCACCCGGCGCATCACACTTCCATCGGGCAAACAAGCGCTTCTGACAGACACTGTAGGATTCATCCAAAAGCTTCCCACCACACTGGTCGCAGCGTTTCGAGCCACGCTGGAGGAAATCACCGAGGCATCCCTGATACTGCACGTATTGGATGCGACCCACCAGAATGCCCCAGAACAGGCCGAAGTGGTCGAAGAGGTACTGAGAGACCTTGGAGTGGCCGAAAGGCCCCGCATTTTGGCTCTGAACAAGGCTGACTTACTGAACGAAGAAGATGCTATGCCGCTTCATGTAGACATAATGGCGTCGAGTCCGATAATGGTGTCCGCGTTACGGGGCGACGGACTGGATGCGCTTCGGGGCCGGATCGAGCAGGCCCTGGAATCGGAAGAGGGCGGCGAGTTACGGGCACAGACGGGCTAGGCAGCAGCCGGGGTCACAATTTCATAGTCGGCGCATGTTCGCACTATATATGTTATGTAAAGTTATGTATCTAATGACTTCTTTAGCCCGAGACTTTGATTACGCCCGTTTGATGCATCGCCATCATCAGTGAAGCCATCGCGTCTTTGAAGCGGCCTTTTTGAAATGGAACGACCGACGACCCCAGGCTTTGCTCTTCGGACAACAGGCCGTCTTCAGCAAAGACCACAACGGACTGACCAAACTGCAGAGACGCCGCTCCCAGTTGCAGCAACATCCAATCGCGATAGCGAGCCGGGCTTTGTGCCTCACCTGAATCCGGATACGTAAACACCAGAACGGCAGCGGAAGACGCCTTCATGGCCTTTGCGGTCGCTTTTGATACGGGCTGGGCATCGTCCGCCATCGCAACTACTTCATTACCAATGCCGAAGCCCTCGAGAAGCCCGTGGACGAACTGAGCGGCCTCGGGGCGTCCATCGTGGCCGACAAAGACTCTGCGGGTGTCCGGCACGTGAGGCGGGTCGTTTTGGGGCTGCGCCGGAACCAGCTCTAGCTGCCCAGGCCGTACGGGCGTAGAGGCAGGCTGCTCCCAGCTGACGTACCAGGCCCCCGATACCTCGTGGAATATGCCTGCATATTTTCCGTTGGCGATAGCTATCTTGAGGCACTCGTCCACCAAATCAGCATGCACGCCGAGTTCGCGGCTGAGGAAGTTCTTGGCCAGGTTGCTTTCAGGCAGCTTTTTGCCGTTGTACCGGCGGTAAAAGGCATTGAAGACGTCGGGGTTCATCGCGGCCGCCGCCAGCCCCTGAACGCGCTCTTCTTCCGAGGTGGGCGCGACGACGGCCCGGCCGAGCGGAGTGAGCGAGATTCGAGGCGAATTGTAGTTGCCTTGCGTCAGTTCGTAACGGGATGAGGAACCGAGGATGCGAGTGAACACACTACTACTGGGCGTCGTGCCCAGTTCGCCGGCAAGCTGGATGCGGTCGTACGGCTGCCCTGTATTCGCTTCCTGGATGGCCTGCGCGACCGAAAGCGCTTGCTCAAGGGTGTTTACCGGAAATGAGTACGCTCTGCGCTGTCTCTTGGAGGTCAATTTCCTCACCACTGCCCTTGCTGTTATTCAGAATAGCTCTGAAAACACCGAATAAACCCTCGCTCAGGGTAGGTCGGGCACGAGCACTTGTCAATTCTTTTCACGGCTTTTCAGGCATACGGATTGTGGGTATCCCTGCGTGAAAAAGTAATTTGTGAAGAAGCTGCTTTCCTCTGTCATATCGTCGGCCCTACCCATCCATTTCGCTCCCTGAAACGTTTTCACTATCACACTGCCCTGCCAGAGGCGGCTCGTTCCGTTCGAATGTTACAATGGTGCCTCGCACTGCGCGGCCCCCATGGAGAAGCTTACAATGCAAAAATTTCGCCCGGTTATCACGTCGCTATTCCTGACTCTGTTACTCGCCAGTTTCGGTCTGGCTTGTTCAAATAGCGGCAATATAGACCTTTCGCAATCTCAATCATTGCCCACGAACAGTTCGGGCGTCTCGGTGCAGCCGGAGGATTCCGCACAGATAATCCCTCCCGATAAGCCGTTGGTGGCTCCTTCGGAAGTGCCCGAGGAGTTGCGTATCGTTTGGGAGACGTGGGCTTATTTGACCCGTGACTACTTTGACAGGGCTAACCTGGACCCTGAGATGCTGTCGGAGGCCGCGGTTCGGGGCATGCTGGCGGCACTGGACGATCCGTTTAGCGGCTATGCTTCGCCGCAGACGTTCGCGGTGGATTCCAATGATATCTTCCAAGGTGAATTCGAAGGAATCGGGGCTCACGTAGAGACCAACCGCGCCGGCAAGCTCATCATCATCTCCCCTATCGCTGGAAGCCCGGCGGAGGTGGCCGGCATCCGGGCCGGAGACATTATTCTTGAAGTAAACGGCGAGAGTATCGAGGGGCTTAGCACGCTGGAGGCGGTGGCACTGATTCGCGGCCCCAAGGGCACACCGGTGCGTCTGCTGGTGAAGCACATCGCGGCGGTTGACCCGATCGAGATTGAAATCATACGCGGCGTGATTCCACTGGAAAGCGTTCTGCTACGCAGCCAACCCGGGGATAAGATTGCACACGTCCGGCTAACAAATTTCTATCCGGACACGGCCTCGGAGCTGGTAGAAACGGTTGAGGCTGCGATAGAGGGAGGGGCCGAAGCACTTATCCTTGACGTGCGCGGCAATCCCGGCGGGTTGCTCAGCTCGGTTATCCAAATAGCAAGCCAATTCCTCGATGACGGGCTTGTACTCTACCAAATAGACGGAGCAGGAAATCGTACAAATCACAACGTACGAGCGAACGGCCAACTAACCGAAATCCCCATGGTGGTGGTGGTAAATCAGGGCAGCGCGAGTGCGAGCGAGGTTTTGACGGGCGCTTTGCAGGATCATAACCGGGCGCTAGTGGTGGGAACGACGACGTTCGGCAAGGGCAGCGTGAATATATTGCGGCCGCTGAGCAATGGCGGCGGCGTGTGGCTGACGACGTCGAGGTGGTATACGCCCAACGGCCGGTTGATTCAGGGAATCGGTCTGACGCCGGACATCGAGGTGTCAGCCATAGATCCGCGCGATGCGGACGTTCAACAGCTTGAGAAGGCCCGCGAGGTGCTCAACGAACTGTTGGGCACCTAAGTGTAGCGAGACACATGTAATATGGGCGCCGATAAGACGATTACGGTCAACAGGAAGGCACGATACGACTATGAGATTCTGGAGTCGGTAGAGGCCGGAATCGTGCTCACGGGCACTGAAATCAAGTCTATCCGCGAAGGCAGGGTGAACCTTTCCGATGCGTATGCTCGTCCGGATGGACGGGAGTTGTGGCTACACAATGCCCATATAGCTCAGTACTCTTCCGGAAACGTTAATAACCATGAACCTACCCGTCCGAGAAAACTTCTCCTACGCAAAGAACAGGCTCGAGAGCTTGGCAGGCAGGTTAACGAGAAGGGCCTGACTCTTGTGCCGCTCAAGCTGTATCTTAAAAAGGGACACTGGGCGAAGATCGAGATCGGCCTTGCCAGAG
>JAQBWG010000141.1 GCA_027625225.1 Chloroflexota bacterium
GGCTACTGGTTCCAGCCGAACCCCAAGGGGTTCGAGAAGGTAATCGAGTTCATCTTCTCCCCCATGATACGCGGCGGCATCAACGGCAGCTTCAAGAAGATGAAGGCCGTCGTCGAATCCGAAGGCAAAGCCTCTAGCTAGATGTAGTTGGCTATCACTGAGCCGAGCTTGGACGTCGGGGTGGGCGTGTCGCCCCTCGCAACGATGTCGGCGGTGCGGTAGCCCTCGGCCAGCACTCCCTCTACCGCGCCCTCGATGGCGTCGGCCTCGCGTTGTAATCCGAACGAGTAGCGCAGCATCATGGCAGCGCTGAGTATGGCGGCGATGGGGTTGGCGATGCCCTTGCCGGCGATGTCCGGCGCGGTGCCGTGGATGGGCTCGTACAGCCCGACGCCTTTGGCGCGCTTGCCCACGGCAGGCAGGCTGGACAGGCTGGCGGACGGCAGCATGCCCATCGAGCCGCCGAGCATGGCGGACTCGTCGGACAGGATGTCGCCAAAGGTGTTCTCGGCCACGATAACGTCGAAGCTGCCAGGGTTGCGCACCAGCTGCATGGCGGCGTTGTCCACCAGCACATGCTCCAGTTGGATATCGGCGTACTCTTTGCCCATTTCGGTGGCTATCTCGCGCCACAGGCGGCCCGTTGCCAGCACGTTGAACTTGTCCACCGAGGTGAGTTTCTTGCGTCGCTGGCGAGCCAGCTCGAAGCCGACCTTGAGAATACGGACGATCTCTTTCTCAGAATAGCTCATGGTGTCCACGGCCCGACGTCCGCGTGAGGTTTCCCAGCGCTTCTTGGGCTTGCCGAAGTACAGGCCACCGGTGAGTTCACGGATGATGACCATGTCCACGTCCTTCACCACGCTGGCCTTGAGAGGACTGGAGTCGAGCAGTTGCGGGTAGGCCTTCACGGGCCGGATGTTGGCGAACAGGCCGAGCGATTTGCGGATGCCCAGGATGCCGTCCTCGGGCCGGACTTTGGCTGTGGGGCTGTCCCACTTGGGGCCGCCGACGGCGCCGAAGAGGATGGCGTCGGACGCTTTGGAGATGCGTATGGTCTCTTCGGGCAGCGGGGTGCCGAACTCGTCTATGGCGTTGCCGCCGATGCGGCCGAGTTTGGCCTCGAAGGTGTGCTTGAACTTACGGCCCACGGCCTCCAGGACTTTGACGGCCTCCGCGGTGACCTCGGGGCCTACGCCGTCGCCGGGCAGGACGGCAATGTTGCACTTCATGGCTTCCTCCTCACACAGGTGGCCCGCGCACGGGCCGGAAGGTATTATATGCCAGTCTGATGGATTAACCAGCGAAACGAGAGGTATTTGCATGACGAAAACTGCGGAGGCGGTGGTCATCGGCGGCGGTGTGATGGGGACGAGCATCTTATACAACCTGGCAATGCGCGGGATAAAGGGCGTGTTGCTAGAGAAAAGCAACCTGGGTGCGGGCGGCACGGGCCGGTCGTCGGGGCTTATCCGCATGCACTACTCGACCGAGGTGCTGGGGCGGCTGGCGTGGGAGAGCTTCCATGTGTTCAAGGACTGGGAAAACCGCGTGGGCGGCGACGCGCCGCAGTTCATCAAGACGGGCTTCATGGCCATCGCCGGGCCGGACGAGGCGGAAGGGCTGCGGCACAACCTGGAGTTGAGCAAGCGCATCGGGGTGGACACCTACGAGGTGTCGCTCAAAGAAGCAGCCGAGCTTGCCCCGGCGTTCGAGTTCAACGAGGGCGAGGTGGTGGCGTGGGAGCCGGAATCGGGGCACGGCGATCCGTCGGGGACGGCGATGTCGTTCGCAGCGCGGGCGCGCGAGCTGGGCGCGCAGGTCATCGTGGAGTCGCCGGTAACGTCCATCGAGACGGACGGCGGACGGGTGACGGGCGTGAACACGGCGAACGAGCGGTACGAGTCGCCCATCGTCATCGTGGCGGCGGGGCCGTGGACGCCGACGCTGCTGTCGGGCATCGGTGTGGACATCCCCATCACCTGCACGCGGCACGAGGTGTTCTTTATCAAGCGCAAGCTGGAGGCGGTGCCGAACCACCCCGGCGGCGTGGACGTGGCGAACCTGGTGTACTTCCGGCCGGAGGGGGTCGACCTGACGCTGGTGGGCAACGGGAACGTGGAGCAGGCGGCGGACCCGGACAACTACAACCCGAAGCCGACGATGAGCTACCTGGAGGACGTGTGGCTGCGGCTGGCGAAGCGCATCCCGGGCATCGCGGACGGCGAGTTCTTCACGGGCTACGCGGGGCTGTACGATTCGTCGCCGGACGAGCACCCCATCGTGGACGCGGTGGACGGCGTGGACGGGCTGTACGTGTGTGCGGGGTTCAGCGGGCACGGGTTCAAGGAGTCGCCGGCGGTCGGCGCGTGCATGGCGGAGCTTGTCACCGGGGGCGCGGCGAAAACGGTGGACATCGTGCCGCTGCGGATGGGCCGGTTCAAGGACGGCACACTCAACACCATATCGTACAAGTTCAAGGTGATTGCGTGATTAACAGACCTCAAAACCCATTGACATATTAGCACATGTGTTCTATTTTGTTCTAAAAGGACTAATTATGTCAAAGATAAATGGACGTCCATCATTTTCAGGTGTTTATCCGGTGTCCGATGCGGCGGCGTTAATTGAAGCCACCACACCACACCCCGAACTCCCTTCGACTTCTCTCAAACCACTTGAATTGATAACGACTCGACACTTGTTCAGATGGGTAAAGGAAGGACTAACCGGACGATACTTGGCAGGCCTGACAGGCAGAGAAGTAGCACTTACCTTCAAAGACCTAGTAAGCCTGCGAATGGTTGCTATTTTTCGTTCATATGGAATAAAGCCCAGTGAAATCCGTAAGGCACACAATATTCTTCAAAATGAACGTGGTTGGTCACATCCCTTTGCAATGGAACCACTTTGGATTTCAGGGCTGAATATCTACGTTAGGGAAAACAACATCCCAATCGCTATTACCAAAAACTGGCAAGTTGCTTTTGACTTTTTCGACCAATTTGTAGGCCCCGTCCATAGGCTGTTGTTTAATAAGGACGAAGAGGCCCAGGCATGGGAACCCGTCGAGGGGATTCTCCTTGACCCCCGTATCTCATTTGGAGAACCTTGCATCAAAGGTACCCGGATTCCCACACAAGTATTGTGGGCCTTGAACGCTGGGGGTGACCCACCTGAACGAATTGCAGATGCATATGAAATGCCGGTAGAGAGGGTAAACACGGCGATTGACTGGGAGCAACGGCTCGAACAAAGGCCAGCTGCCTAAGCAAGTAGAATTTTGCTAAGACGAAGGCTTGCCACCAAAAATAGGGCAAGTTCTCGCCCACGTGGGCTATTCCATCCGATTTGGTCAAGCCGGGACAAAAGATGAAGATTTGATCCCATGGATGGGTGACAACAACCTCACATGGATATCGAAAGACGACAAATCAAAATGGGCACATGAAAAAGAAATTCGGGATGCAGGGATAAGTATCGTGTGGCTTAGAGGCCTAACTCATGCGAAACGTGGAAAGATAACGTCCATAGAAAAGCATCCAAACATGAAACAAGTTCTAAAGATGCTGGTTGACCAACTTGACCGAATTTCAGAGGAAGTAGCACGAGCCAATGGCCCGCGCTACTTCATATTGTTCATCCGTCGCCGCAAGATAGCCGGTGCCGATGTTGACAACGCGGAGTATTCTACTCACACAACACTTAAGGAAGTACACGAAAGACTGGCGGGGGCCTAAGGCTGAATTTCAACACGGGAAGCCTGTTCATGGAATCGGCCGTCCCCTAGTTACATCTGCTGTTCCCATCTGTTGTCCAGCTTGTCCCAGCGGTTGCGTTATTCCAGTTCCGGTTATTATTGTTTAGATGGTGAAGGTTCGCGAGATAACCTATGTGCTGGACGAAGACCATTGGTATTTGATAGCCAGACGGGGTAGTCATCGCCAGTACAAACTCTCGCCCGATGTTGGAAGAATCACGATTGCAGGTCATTCAGGGCATGAGTTGGGAGCAGGTACGCTTGGGAGTGTTCTCAAGCAGGCTCAAGCCAAGGGGTCGAAGTAAGCGTGCCAAAATACCCGGTGGTGATTGAACAGGCAGGGAAGAACTATTCCGCCTTCTCTCCGGATTTACCCGGCTGCATCGCTACGGGCAAGAGCAAAGCCGAGGCAGCCAAGAACATCCACGAAGCTATCGAGTTTCACTTAGAGGGATTGAAAGAAGACAACCTTCCTATCCCTGAACCCCACTCTTCGGCGGAGTAGGTAGCCGTCCCCTAGCTACATCTGCTGTTCCCAGCCGTCATCGAGTTTGTCCCAGCGGTTGCGTAGTTCCTGCACGGCCTGCTGCGGGATGGGCAGCTCGTCCAGAAGCGCGATGTTGTTCCGCATGTGGTCGGGGTTGCGGGTACCGACGATGGCGACGTCCACCTCGCTGTGGGCGAACACGAAGCCGAGGGCCATGAGGATGCCGTCGCCGGAATCCCAGGGCAGCGGCCCTTCGGCGGCCATGGCCTGGCAGCGCTTGAAGTACTCGTCTGCGTACCACTTCTGGAATTTCAAACTCAGGGACGGGCTTTGCTTCACTCCCCACGCTCCGTTGGCGATGGGCCGCTTGGCGATGACTCCCATGTCGCGCTTCTTGGCCTCGACGAGCAGGCCGTGGCGGGGGCGCTGATCGGCGAGGGAAAAGCTGGTCTGGAGGGTATCGAAGTGGCCGCTCTTGACCGCCCACATGGCCGCGTCGTTGTCGCCGCTGTAGCCGATGAAGCGGATCTTGCCCGAGCTTTTGGCGTTCTGCAGGGCGCGGATGCAGTCGCCCTTCTCCAGCACGTCTATTTCGCAGGAGTGCAACTGGACGATGTCCACGCGGTCGGTGCGCAGGCGTTTGAGGCTGCGTTCGATGCTGGCGGTGATGGCGTCGTAGCCCCAGGCGTCGGTGCCCTGCCCGCCCTCGGCGTGGCCGCACTTGGTGGCGAGGGTGAACTCGTCACGGCGGTTGGAAATCGTGCGCCCGACCATCTCCTCGCTGTCGAAGTAGCACTCGGCGGTGTCGAAGAAGGTGATGCCGCCATCAAGGGCGGCATTCAGCACGCTGGCGACTTTTTCGATGTTCTCCAGGCTCTCTTCTTCGCCGATGGCGGCGAGTCCGGCGCCCAGCCTGCTAATCTGAAGGCCTGTTTTGCCCAGTGTCCGGGTTTCCATAGCGGCACCTCCGTGGGGTTAGAAGGAAGGGTTTCACCCCCACCTCAATCCTCCCCCCTCAAGGGGGAGGAGGTTTCGGGCTATCCTACACGAACGGTAGCTAGCCGACGATGTTGACGAGCTTGCCGGGGATGACGATGACCTTACGCGGCTCGCGTCCGCCCAGGTGGGCCTGCACGCGCTCGCTGCCCAGGGCCAGACGGCGCGCCTCGT
>JAQBWG010000142.1 GCA_027625225.1 Chloroflexota bacterium
AATACTTCGGCAAGGTAGCCGTCCAGAACCTGCTCAAACGCGGCGACAAAGTAACTCTGTACAACCGCGGCAACACCAAGCCCGAGTTCTGGAACGACGTAGACCACATGATCGGCGACCGCACCGATTATGCCGACTTCGACAAGAAGCTCAAAGGCAAAAAGTTCGACGCGGTCATCGATAACGTCGCCTTCAAGACCGAAGACGTGAAATCTGTTGTGAAAACCCTCAAGGGCAACGTCGGCAAATACGTCGTCGCCACCACCGTCTCCATCTACGGCGGCCCCGGCCATGCCCACGAATGGCACGGCACTCCACGATATAACAAACCCGCCTGGGTGGACGAGTTCGTAGACCTTGACGCCTGCTGTCCCATTCGCGAAGAAGATGCCGACCTGTCTAAAGTCAAATGGGAATACGTGAACGAGACGCACGAATACGCGCAGGGCAAACGCATGATGGAAAAGTACCTCTCCAGCGTTTCCGACTTTCCCTGGGTGGTCATGCGTGTTCCCGCCACCCTCGGCCCCGAAGACCCGTCTCTGCGCTTCTGGTGGTATCAACAGCGCATCCTCGACGGCAAGGAAATCGTGCTCTACAACGGCGGCGATAACGCAGTCCGCCTCGGCTTCCGCGACGACATTGCCCGCGCCCTTATAGACGCTGCGGACTCTCCCAAAACCAACAACAACATCTACAACATCTGTCAGACTGAAATCGCATCGTTGCGTCGCCTCGTCGAGTCCATCGCAAAGGCAACAGGCAAAACACTGAACGCGGTCTCCGTCCCCGGCGACATCGCCGAGGCCAAGTCGAGCCTGCCCTGGAACGACTGGGCCTTCGACCCCTTCTCGCGTCCCAAGCGCTACGTCATGTCCGTCGAAAAGGCGCGGCGCGACTTCAACATGCACTCTACCCCCATGGACAAGTGGGTAAAACAGACTGTGGACTCGTACACCGCCACCCCACCAACCGAAAACTCCGCCCACTACGACAAGCGGGGTGAAGAGGTTCGTCTGGCGAAATGGTGGCGCACCGAATACGCCAAACTACTCAAGTAAATCAATTACTAAGGAGCAAACGAAGGAATGGCTAAACAGAGAATCGCATACATCGCAGCAGCGAAGAACGACATCTCCCTGACCACAGAGCAGCTTGAGGGCATCGACTACGAACTAGACCACCACGTCGTCAAGAGCGACGGCGAAATCATCGAGGCCATCAAAGGTGCCGACGTAATCATCACCGAGGTTGTCCCCATGTCCCGCGCGGTCATCGAGCAGATCGACACCGCCAAAGGCATCGTGAGCCTGGGCCACGGCTTCAACCACATAGACGACGAGGCCGCCTCCGAAAAGGGCGTCATCGTCGCCAACTGCGCCGGCTACTGCGCCGACGAAGTCGCCAACCACACCATCATGTTCCTGCTCGCCTGCTCACGGCGCATCATGGAGATGGACAGGCTGGTCCGCTCCGGCAACTGGACGGCCAAAACCGACCGCAGCAAGTTTCCCTTTGCGCCCCTTGGGCACCTCGACGGACAGGTCATGGGCCTCGTCGGATTCGGTAACATCGGACGCGCTACCGCTCGCCGGGCCATCGCCTTCGGCCTCGACATCGTTGTCTACGACCCGTTCCTCCCGCCCTGGGTAGCCCAGGAGTATCGGGTAAAGACCGTGGGCAGCTTGGAAGAACTGGGCAGAGTGTCCGATTTCGTCTCCATGCATGTGCCCCTGAACAAGGGCACCCGCAAACTCGCCAACGAGAAGCTCTTTAACGCCATGAAGCCCACCGCCTACTTCATCAACACCTGCCGCGGCCCGACGCACGACGAGGCAGCCCTCATCAAAGCACTCCAGGGCAAGAAGTTCGCTGGCGCCGGTCTCGACGTATTCGAAGTTGAACCGACTCCAGCCGACAACCCTTTGCTGAAGATGGACAACGTCATCGTGTCGCCGCACTCCGCCGGAACATCAGACCACTCGGCCGTCGCCGGTCGCGTCCGCCTTGGCGAAGAGGCCGCCCGCATCCTCAAGGGAACCCTACCCATGTCCGTCGCCAACCCCGACGTTCTGGGCAACATCCCTGTCCGACCGCGCGCCGGAAGCCGCTAACCCCAACACTGGAGGTATGAAATGCCCCTGCCGGACAAACTGAACATCGAAATCACCTACTGCGTGCCGTGCTCTTATCACGGCATCGCAGCATGGCTCGTCTCCGAGTTCTTTGCCGAAGGCGGCAACAGGGTCGCTGTCGCCCTCAACCCAGGAGAAGCAGGCGTTCTCACCATCAAAGTGGACGGCGACAAGGTTTACGACAAAAAGGCCGAAGACGGGAAGTTTCCCGACGTGACCCGCGTCAAGGAGCTGCGCGCCGATATTCGCCAACGCCTGGCTTCGTGACCGGCTACTCGACCTACGTCACCTACGACGACATCTACCGCGCCCAGCGTACCATCGCCGGGCGTGTACACCGCACGCCGGTTATCAGTTCGACCTACCTCTCCAACCGTATCGGCGCTCGGTTATACCTCAAGCTGGAGTCATATCAAAAGACCGGCTCGTTCAAAGTCCGCGGGCTGCTTAACAAGCTGGAAAGCCTGACTGAAGAACAGAAGGCTAACGGCGTCATCACCTTCTCCTCCGGCAACACCGCGCAGGCCCTCGCCTACGTTGCCTCGGTGGCGAAGATTCCGGCGGTGGTCGCCATGCTGACCGGAGGTGATCCCGGCAAACTCGAAGCCACCCGTAACTACGGCGCCGAGGTCGTTCTGGCTGAACCTTTGGAGATTCGCAACGTGACCGAGCGCTTACAGAAAGAACGCGGCCTTACCTATATCTCGCCTTTCGACGACCTCAAGGTTATCGCCGGAGCCGGCACCGTCGGCCTCGAAATCATGGAGGATGTCCCCAAAGCCGACATGGTACTGGTAGGCATAGGCGGCGGTGGCATCGTCTCAGGTGTCGCCGTTGCGGTGAAAAGCCAGCGTCCCAAAGCCAAGGTCATCGGCGTCGAACCGGAAGGTGCCGCCGCCATGAGTCGTAGCCTCGAAGCAAGCAAAGTCGTCACCCTCGACTCCGTCAACACCATCGCAGACGGCCTTGCCGCGCCTTTCGCCGGTGAGCACACACTGCCTCATGTCCAAAAGTTCGTAGACGAAGTGGTGATAGTCACCGACGACGAGATTGCCGAAGCGCTGCTTCTGGTGCTGGAACGCTGCAAAGTCCTCATCGAGCCTGCCGCCGCCTCGACCGTGGCCGCCCTGCTCACCGGCAAGGTGAAACCGGCCCCCGACTCCAATATCGTGTGCGTCATCAGCGGCGGCAACATCAGCGCCACCAAACTCAAAACCCTCATAAATTA
The DNA here is from genome assembly GCA_027625225.1 of Chloroflexota bacterium. Lineage (GTDB taxonomy): Bacteria > Chloroflexota > Dehalococcoidia > Lucifugimonadales > VGZR01 > VGZR01. The sequence goes on from JAQBWG010000142.1 coordinate 3,364, forward strand.
ACCTGCGAGGTGCTATACTGCGCCGCGTAGCTGCACAGCTATATTTGTGAATCCGAGGAGTCAGGGATGTTCGACGTAGTCATACTGGGTGGAACGGTTATTGATGGAACGGGCAAGGATTCCTACCGGGCAGACATAGGCATCACCGGTGAGAGGATAGAGGCTATCGGCGACCTCTCTCAAGCCGATACCCGCCGCGTCATCATGGCCCACGGCCTCACCATCACCCCCGGCTTCATAGACACCCACGCCCACTCCGACGGTGCCCTCCTTAACGACCCCCAGCACGCCAACGGCATCCGCCAGGGCATCACTACCGAAATTCTGGGACAGGACGGCCTCTCTTATGCGCCGCTCTCTCCCGAAAACTACAAGACCTACAGCTGGTATCTCTCCGGCATCCTCGGCATGCCGCCGCAAGACCTCGACATGAGCAGCGTCGAAGCCTTCCGCGCCAACTACCACAAAAAGTGCGCTGTCAACACCGTCTACTGCGTCGCCCACGGCGCCATCCGGCTGTCCACCGTCGGATTCTCTGACAAACCTCTCACCGGCGACGCTCTCAAGAAGGCCAAAAAGCTCGTCCGCGAGGGCATTGAACAGGGCGCCAGAGCCTTCTCCACCGGCATGTCCTACTACCCCAATTCCTGGAGCAATACCGAGGAGCTGGTCGAACTGTGTCAGAGCGCTCACGAAGCGGGCGGTCTGTACGTCACCCACCTCCGCGACGTCAACACTGACCGCGGTTTCGGCGGCGGTGGCGAAGCCGAGGCCATCGAGATAGGGCGCCGCACCGGCATCCGAGTTCACTTCTCACACTTCCGCACCGTCCCCGGAGAAGAGGGCCAGGTGGCGAAAAAGATAGCCCCCATTGACGAAGCCAAGAAGAACGGCCTCGATTGCAAACTCGAACTTTACCCCTATCCTGTCGGCAGCAGTTTCGCCGTCATGTTCCTGCCCGCTCAGTACCAGGAAGGCGGCCCCGATGCCATTCTCAAACTCCTGAAGGACAAGTCGCGCTGGCCCGAACTGGGCAAAGCCATCGAAAAGGCCTCCGTCCGGTCACTCGACGCCTTCGTGTTCACCCACCTGCCCAAGACACCGCATCTCGAAGGCATGAGCCTTCCCGACATCGCCGCCCAACGCAAACTATCGCTCGGAGAAGCCGTCTGCTCCCTGCTCGTAGACAACGACCTCCAGGTCGGCTTCCGTGGCGCGCCGCCCCACAGCGTCGCTGTCACCCGCCAGCTCGCCCGTGACCAGATGGAACTGCTCTCCCGTCCCGATTACATGGTCGGCAGCGACGCCATACCCACCGGCGGCCTGCCCCATCCCCGCGCCTACGGCTGCTTCCCTCGGTTCATCGGCCGTTACCGCAAACTGGCGCCTGACGTCATGAGCCTCGAAACCATGATTCAGCGCATGACCGACAACCCCGCCCGCTGGTTCGGCCTCACCAAACGTGGCCGCATCGAGAAGGGCTACTTCGCCGACATCGTCGCGTTCGACTCCGAGCGCATCATAGACAACGCCACCTGGGAAGACCCCCACCAGTTCCCCGGAGGCATGCTCTACGTCCTGGTCAACGGCCAGGTCGCGGTAGACAACGAGCGGTGCACCGGAGTCCTCGCTGGCCAGGCGATACCGTAGTCCCGCTCGTCACTCTGACTCACACCAACGTACGCTTAACTGGACAGGGCAATCCTTAGTGTTCACAGGACAAACCGCCCGAGCGTCCGCTATCATAAGAGCGAGAGGTGCCCTGAATTCATGACAAACAAACCCGACCCAGACCTGATTGAACGCAGAAAACGCATCCGTCATTCCACGGCCCACGTCATGGCCGACATCGTCACCCGCATGCACCCCGACGTCCGTCTCGGCATCGGCCCGCCCACCGAGGACGGCTTCTACTACGACTTCCTGTCTCCCGAACCGCTCAGCGTTGACGAGTTCGAGGAGATTGAACGGCGCATGAAAGAGGTCATCAAGCAAAACTTCCCGTTCGAGTACCACGAATACCCTCGCGACGTGGCCCTGAAGA
>JAQBWG010000143.1 GCA_027625225.1 Chloroflexota bacterium
GCCGGCTTGGTGAATTTGAAAGAACTGCTTGAAGAGCTTGTTGGCCCAGTTGGCGAAGAAGGCGAGACGCCAGAAGAAGAATTTGAAGCTATTGATCAGGATACCTTCCAGGTGGACGGAGGAATGTCGATCGATGAGGCCAATGAAGAGTTGGGCTTGAGCATACCGAAGGGTGATTACGATACCGTGGCGGGGTTTACTCTCGGAATGCTCGGCCATATCCCTGAAGAAGGTGAGCATTTTCACTACGACACCTTACGTTTTGAGATTCTTGAAATGAAGAACCTTAAAATTGAACAAATCAAGATTACACGCCATCTTTTCGAGAACCCTCAAGATGGCATTGAGTCAATCGAATCATCAACGAGTAAATATGATAGGTCTGAAAACGAAAATGGAACCTCAGGGTCTTCAAAGAAAACTGACTGAATCTTCTGTTTTTGTCCACTCAAACGATAAGAAGGTTATTTCTAAGGTGCGCCGTGCAATCAAAAGCGCGATTGTTCAAGCTGAATTAACCGGTAAGTACTTGGTTGTTGGAATATCTGGTGGTCCTGACTCAGTAAGCTTGTTAGATGGACTGGTGAGCTTGCGTGACGAATTGAACCTGACGTTGCATGCTGCACATCTTAATCATGGCTTGCGAAGCGAGGCGGCTAAGAAGGATGCAGACTTCGTTGCTAAGCTGTCAGAAGTATATGGCGTTTCTCATACTCCTGGGTATGTGGATGTTCCAAAGCTACGGAGACAACAAAAGCTATCTGTTGAAGAGGCGGCGAGATTGGCTCGATACGACTTTCTGGGACGGGTAACTGCTGACTTAAACGCCGATGCTATTGTGCTGGGTCATACGGCATCGGATCAAGCTGAGACGGTATTGCTCAATATCATTCGGGGAACAGGGCTATCGGGACTTCGTGGCATGGAAATGATTTCACAGCGCACATTCTCTGGGCATTCGAATCGATTATTCCGGCCATTACTCAAATTGTCCCGTAAGGAAATACTCGATTACTGCGAAGCGCGAAATCTTGAACCTCGATGGGATGAGACGAATGCTTCGGAAGAACTTGCGCGTGGTCGTCTTCGTCAAGTTCTTTTACCCGAACTAGAACAGCTCAACCCTTCTGTCGAAAAGGCTCTCGTACGTTTGAGTGAAAACGTATCTCGCGACCTGTTATTTATTGAAGAGCAAACAGAATCTTTTTGGAAGAAGACTACACAAGTTCATAACCAATCCGTCCTGATTACTCGCAAAATATTTGCGTCTTTATCGCAAACCCTTCAGATGGGGATTCTGCGAAAAGCTGTTGCTACAGTCAAAGGAAATCTGGACGACCTTGAGCAAAATCATATTGAGAGCATGGCGCGACTTATTTGCGGCCCTGTTGGCCGTTCACTTGATTTACCGGGCGGGGTGAGCTTTTCGGTAGGATACCAATCTGCGACTCTGAGTATTGGCAGCGACCTTTGTTCTGCTTCGCCTAAATTAGAAGGGAAGAATCCTCTTAGCGCGCAAGGCGTCACTCAGATTGGGCAGTGGAAATTTCATGCAGACGTCTGTTCCTTGGGGCAGGGCAGTAGTTTTTCTGACCGAAGTGAAGCTTTTCCGGATGGATTGACCGCACGGTTTTCGCTTCGCTTATTAAGCACACCATTGTTTGTTCGTTCGCGTGAACGTGGAGAGTACTTTCAACCTTTGGGAATGTCGGGACATAAAAAACTTCAAGACTTTATGGTAGACAGTAAAATTCCTCGCAGAGCCAGACAAGCAGTGCCTTTGGTCGTCACTCCAGACGACATTGTCTGGGTCGTAGGCTGGCGAATCGCCGACTGGGCAAAAGTTCGTCAAGAGGACAGCGAATGCCTGGAAATTCGGGCAGAATTCGTTAGTTAAGAAGAACCCGACGCGCGGTTTGCATCCACTAACAATTTTGCTCCCAGAATCTTGTCCATGTGGCGCAACGCATTCCGGTGTGCTTCTTCATCGAACGATGCCACGCAATTAGTAGGCACCTCTACGACATAGTCGCGGTTGCGAGCATCCGAGGTGGTGTGCATTACGCAGATGTCTGTGCACACTCCGCAAACGATGACCTTTTCAGGGTTGAGTTTCGCCAGTCGCTGTTCGAGGTCGGTGCCGAAAAAAGCGCTGTATCGCTTTTTAGGAATGTATACGCCTTCATAATTGGATAGCTCGCGAATGACTTCTGATTCCTCGGTTCCCTTGATGCAATGGGGAGGAAATACCTTGAACTCAAGGTCATCAGGGTCATGGTTGTCTGCGATAAAGAAAACCTTAGAACCTTTTGCCTGTTCCGTCTCGATGAGCCGCTTGATATTCGGAATGATGCCTCGGGCTTCCTCCCCACAGTACAAGTTATGGCCGGGCTCAAGGAAGCCCACCAACATATCAACGACAAGAACAGCATTTGCCATGACATCCTCCCATTACCGATGAAACGATAGTGCTCAATTCATCGTAACGCCCATACAAGAATGAGCAAAGGGTTATCTTTTTGTAGAGAGTTTTTCCTTTGCCTTTCGTAGTCCCCACAGCTTCATTCGTGCCAAGCCTTGAAGATCTTTTCGAGCTGTCGAAAAAACTTTAACCCTGCTGTCAGGGTCGTCAGTCCAGCGTACAGGGACCTCTTTGAGCTTATAACCGTTCTTCTCTGCGAGGATTAGCAACTCGGTATCGAAGAACCATCCCGGGTCTTCAACAAGCGGAATAAGGTCATTCACCGCTTTGCGTGTTACTCCCTTAAACCCGCACTGAGCATCACGGAACCGTACATTAAATAGCGCTCGAATAATGAGATTGTAGGTGCGAGAAATTATTTCTCGCTTCGTCGAACGTTCTTCTACAACAGCGCCTTTGATAAGCCGTGAACCGATAGCCACGTCATATCCACCAGTGTCCAACGCCTCAATGAGGGGTTTCAAATCGCTGAGATTGGTAGACATATCCACATCCATGTAGCAGACGATATCTACATTGCTTTCAAGCCAAGCCTTCTTAAGCGCGCGCCCACGCCCTCTTTGGTCGAGTCGGATGTAATCGAATCGCTCTTTGTATATTTCTTTAATGGATTTGAGTATCTCCAATGTCCGGTCAGTAGAGCCGTTATCTGCGACTACAACCCGCCAGTCAAACTTATCGAAGTGATTGCCGAGATAACGATGGATCGTCCCTACACTGACCGCGACAATCCTCTCCTCGTTGAGAACGGGTATTACGACATCGAGCGATTTTGAAGCAGGAGGTTGTTGGGTCAATGCTTTAGTGTCTGAAGTGGCGAATTCCGGTGAAAATCATCGCAACGCCCGCTTTGTCCGCGGTGGCAATCACCTCGTCGTCGCGGATTGACCCGCCCGGCTGTACGATTGCCGTGATACCTTCCTGCGAAGCCAAATCCACATTGTCCGGGAACGGGAAGAACGCATCGGACGCGAGAACACTGCCGTCCGTCTTGTTGCCGGCGGTGCGTGTAGCTAAATGAACGCTATTTACCCGATTCGGCTGCCCGGCGCCGATGCCAAGGACCGCCCTGTTCCGAACGACGGCAATCGCGTTTGACTTGATATGTTTCACAGCCTTCCATGCAAATGCAAGGTCAAGCATCTCTGCCTCACTGGGCTCCTTCTTCGTCACAATTTGCCATTGACTTGGATTCTCGATGGGAATATCCGCCGATTGGAGCAAGAAGCCACCTGAGATTCGCCGCACATCTATGTCCTTGATTGGCCCCGCCGCTGACGAAGCTTCCAACACTCGCAGGTTTTTGCGTTGCTGCAGTAGTTTGAGCGCATCGGGCTCATAGCCTGGAGCAATCACGATTTCGAAAAACACCCCTTGCATAGCCTCGGCCGCTGCTAGTGTGACCGGACGATTGAATCCCACGATGCCGCCATAGGCGGAAACCGAGTCTCCCGCGAAAGCCTGCTTGTACGCTTTGACCTGATCTGTGTTCGCCGCCAATCCGCAGGGATTGCAATGCTTGATGATAGTCACAGCCTGTTCATCGAAGTCAGTTACCACCCGCCAGGCTGCATCGGCGTCGAGGATATTGTTGAACGAAAGCTCTTTTCCGTTGAGCTGCTTTGCATGTGCCACTCCCCCTGTACCAAGCACATCCGTGTAAAGGGCAGCAGCTTGATGAGGATTCTCCCCATATCGCAGTGCGGCAACCCGCCGAAGCCCTAAAGTCACCTCGGCCGACATCTCGTCGCCTTCGTTGTTGAGATACTGCGAAATGGCCGTGTCGTATAACGCCACGTGTTGAAACGCTTTACGGGCAAGGCGTTGACGTGCCTCCAAAGAGATTGCACTGGACTTTCCGGAAGCGAGTTCCTTCGCCACCCACTCGTAATCGTCAGGATTGGTCACTATCACAACATGGGGGAAATTCTTCGCCGCTGCACGTACCATCGTGGGTCCGCCAATGTCTATGTTCTCAAGCGCTTCCGTAAGCGTGACACCCTCGCGGCTTACTGTATGCACAAATGGATACAGGTTCACCACCACAAGGCCTATCGCCTCGATACCATGTTCGGCGAGTTGCTTGGCGTGTGCATCAATGTCGCGTCGGGCCAGAATACCGCCATGCACCTTCGGGTGCAGAGTCTTCACCCGGCCGTCGAGAATTTCAGGGAAGCCCGTTAGGTCCGACACCTGTGTGACCGGTACCTTGGCCTCATCCCGGAGAGTGCGGAACGTCCCGCCGGTGCTGACCAGTTCGATACCGGACGTATTCAGGGCCTTCGCAAAATCTACGATTCCACGTTTGTCATAAACACTTAAAAGAGCTTTCATATATCCCATGAACCCTGTGTTGAAATAGTAATTAGTTTAAGATGACTCGGTTGTCCGCATTGGCCTCGACAACCTCGCCTACAACCCATGCCTTTGGAGTTTTTTGTAATATCGGGCCGGCTTGTTCCGGCGCACAGATAAGAACCATACCTAACCCCATGTTGAACACCCTGAACATCTCATCGCGTTCCACATTCCCGCTGTGTTGGATGATGTTGAAAATCGCGGGCACATCCCATGAACTGAGATTGACCCTTGCGCCCAGCCCTTTCGGTAACGCCCGGGGGATATTGTTATACAGCCCACCACCGGTGATATGTGACATCCCTTTTATCATGGACAACACAGGCTTAACCGTCGAATAGTATGGTGCATGCGGGGCTAACAATGCTTCGCCAAGGCTCGTTCCCAAGTCGGACTCCATTTTGTGGAGAGGTGAAGGGTCGTCGTCGAGTCCAAAGATACGCCGTACCAGAGAATAGCCGTTCGTATGCAAACCGCTCGACGGCAAGCCGATAAATACATCGCCACGAA
>JAQBWG010000144.1 GCA_027625225.1 Chloroflexota bacterium
TAGCCGGATAGATACCCACCACCAGAATCATCACAATCAAAACCGCCACCGGAATAAACTCCCACGGCCTCGGGTCACGCAGCTCATCCCATCGCGGCAAACGCGGCCCGAACATAGTCCGCTGAATCATCCACAACACATACCCTGCCGTAATCACCACACCTATCGCTGCGAACGCCGTCACCCAGCCCCACACCGGGAACACTCCCAAGAAGATAAGAATCTCGGCCACGAACCCGCTCGTGCCCGGCAACCCCAGCGACGCCAGCCCCGCGATGAGGAACGCCGCCGCCAAGGCAGGCATCCGAGATGCCAGGCCGCCCAAGTCGGGGATATAACGCGTATGCGCCCGGTCGTAAATCATGCCCACCACCAGGAACATGAGACCGGTGATGGTGCCGTGCGTGAACATTTGCAACGCCGCGCCAGTGATGCCCACGGCGTTCGCGCCCCCTGCAACTCCGGCGATGGACGCCAAACCTAACAACACAAAGCCCATGTGACTGATACTGCTGAACGCCACCAGCCGCTTGAGGTCGGTCTGTCGCAGCGTCACCACCGCGCCGTACAGGATATTTATCGCGCCGGCAGCGGCGAGCAGCCAAGCCAGGTCGGACATTACGTCGGGGAACATGAACGCGGTCACGCGAATCATGCCATAGCCGCCCATCTTCAGTAGCACACCCGCAAGCATCACACTGACAGCCGTCGGGGCATCGGTGTGGGCGTCAGGCAGCCAGGTATGAAGCGGCCAAACGGGCAACTTGATAGCGAAGCCGACAAAAAGTAAGCCGAAGATGGCTCCGGCGGGCAAAAGCAGCCGTGCGCCCTCAATCTTCTCCGGCAGGGCGGTCATATCGAAGGTTCCCGTCGAGAAGAACAGGACGAGGATGCCGACGAGCATGAAGGCGCTGCCCAGGAAGGTGAATATCAGGAACTTCATGGCGGAGTATTCGCGCCTGCCGCTTCCCCAGATGGAGATGAGGAAGAACATGGGTATGAGTTCCAGCTCCCAGAGCAGAAAGAACATGACGAAGTCGAGCGAGGTGAACACGCCCATGACGGCGGTCTGGAGGATAAGCAGCCAGACGAAATACTCGCGGACGCGGAGTTTTACCCGGAAAGAGCCAAACACGGCCACGAATCCGAGCAGGCCGGTGAGCAGCACCATAGGCGCGCTGAGGCCGTCCACGCCAAGGAAGTATTCGATATTCATGGATTCTATAGGTATCCACGAGGAGACGCGGTCGACGAATTGAAGGCCGCCCGCGCTGCGGTCGTATCCGGCGAAGACGACGACGCTGAGGGCGAGTTCGGCGACCATAATGGCTCCCGCCGCGAAGCGCACGCGCTTGTCGCCCTTCACGAACAAAGCGATAAGTAGCGCTCCTACCAAAGGCAGGAAGACGACGGTGGTCAGCAGACCGTGTATGCCGTCGGCCATGTCTTAGCTATTCCTCGTATGTGTGGTCATGTACCTATTCATCGAATCGCCAGATAAATCCCGAATATCAAAACAATACCTACAGAGATACCCAGTCCGTAGCCCTGAAGCTGACCGTTCTGGAGGTGGGATACCACTCTGCCTGTGCCCTTGCCTACCCTATCTATCACACGAACCAGGCCATCCACGAGGTATTTATCAGACCAGTCGAGCCCCTGGGCGAGTCCCCGATAAAAGACACGCTTCACGAGCAATTTCTCGTAGAACTCATCGAACCAGTATTTGTTGAGGAAAAGCTGATACAGAGGCCGGAACCAGCGACCCATATCGGCCGGAGAAACGATGGCGGAACGCTTCACACCGTACATCCCGTAGGCGAGGACGATACCTGCGAGGGCAAGCACGCTGGATATAAGTGCAACGGGGATATTGAACTCGGGCGTTTCGTGGTGAAGATGTCCGGAGACAAATTCGGTGAACCAGTGGATGGGCACTATTCCCAGACTGGTGGTGGGATTGACGATGAAGCCTATCGCTCCGGCGGCGAGAGCGAGAACGACCAGAGGGCCGACCATCGCCCAAGGGGATTCGTGGGGGTGAGTCTCGCCCTCATCATGCGCTTCAGCATTGGGGTCTTTGGCTGCACCGCCCCTGAATTCGCCCTCGAAGGTCATAAAGAGGGCACGGAACATATAAAAAGCGGTCATGAAGGCGGCGATGAGTCCAAGCCAGAAGACGGTACGGCTCACGGTGTCACCGTTACCCCAGGCGTGAGCGAGGATTTCATCCTTACTCCAGAAGCCGGACAGCGGGAAGATGCCTGCGAGAGCAAGGCTGCCTATCAGGAAGGTCACATAGGTCCAAGGCATGATTTTTCTCAGGCCACCCATGTATCTCATATCGAACGTCCCGCCGGAGGCGTGGCTCACGCTGCCCGAACCGAGGAACAGCAGCCCCTTGAAAAAGGCATGGGTAAACAGATGGAAGATGGCCGCTCCGTACGCGCCGACGCCGAGCGCAAGCATCATGTATCCGAGCTGGCTGATGGTGGAATAGGCCAACACTCGCTTGATGTCGTTCTGCACGAGGCCGATGGTGGCAGCGAACAAGGCGGTGACGCCGCCGATGATGGCAACGGCGGCCATCGCTTCCTTGGATGCCTCAAATAGAGGGAAGAAGCGGGCCACCAGGAACACACCGGCAGCGACCATCGTGGCCGCGTGGATGAGTGCACTGACGGGCGTGGGGCCTTCCATCGCGTCGGGAAGCCATGTGTGTAGCGGAATCTGGGCCGATTTACCGACGGCTCCGGCGAAGATGCCTACGGCCAGCCAGGTGGCCACGCCGCTGGTGATGATTCCGGCAGCGGCGGCGGTGTTGACATCGGCAACTATCAAGGAGTTCAGTCCGGAGGCGGCGAGGGTGTCCTGATTAAAGAAAAGGTAGAGGATTCCGAGAAGCAGGCCGAAGTCGCCGATACGGGTAACAATGAACGCCTTTTTGGCGGCGGCAGCGGCGGACGGCTTGTGATACCAAAACCCGATGAGGAGGTAGGAGCAGAGGCCGACGAGTTCCCAGAAAACGAATATCTGGATAACGCTGCTGGCCAGGACAAGACCAATCATGGACATGGTGAAGAGAGACATATAAGCGTAGTAGCGAGCGTAGCCTTTATCGCCCTTCATGTAGGCGGTGGAGTAAATCTGCACCATCAGGCTCACGGCGGTGACGACCACGAGCATGATGCCGGTCAATGCGTCGAGGGTTATCCCGATAGTGATGTTCATGGGGCCAATGTCGAGCCAACGGTGAGCGGCATATTCGATACCCGCGTGTTCGTTAATAACGCTGGCCAGCGCGATGATGGAGATGACAAGGGCGGACGCCATCGCCGCGATAGTGAGGTACCCGGCAGCAAAGGCGTAGCGGTTAAAGAACGGCCGGATAACGCCCGCGATAATCAGGAACGACCCGAGCGGGATGAAGAATATGAGCCAGAGAACGATTTCAGGAATCATTTGTCTGTTGCTATAGCTTCCTTATGATTTCGTCGGCCACGTGTTCACGGCCTTTGGGCACCATGATTCGATAGGGAACCCGTTCCCCCCAGTTGAGGATGTCGCCCTCGGGAAGAATCTTAGTGGGAAGGCCTTCCGCCTCAAGGGCGTCCTTCCACATCTGGGCAATCATCAAGTTCGGTGCTTTTTTGTAGTCGGTATACATCAGCGTTTCATCTCCGTGGCGTCGGTAACGAACACGCTCTCTTTGTTCCTGAATATAGCCATGACGATGGCGAGGCCGAGTGCGATTTCCGCGGCGGCAATGGTGATGATAAAGATGGTGAATATCTGTCCGGTCAGGAGAGACTGCATGGCAGTTTCGGGAACTGCGCCGGGGTTGACGGCAATCGCCGCGGGGATGACGTATCGCGACAGCGCGACGGCAGTGATGTTGACGGCGGTAAACATCAGTTCGATACACATAAGCACGGTGATGGCGTTGCGCTTGGTGAGCGCACCGTAGAGTCCTATAGCAAAGACGATGGCGCCGACGAGGAGAACGTTTTCGAGGTTCATCTAGCGATCCCTCATGAGCGTCAGCGCTCCGATGATGGCGGCAAGAAGGACGACGGAGGCAACTTCAAAGGCGAGCACGTAGTCGCGGATGAGCAGTGCGGCAATCCTGGGGACGGTCGTAGTGAAGGTCTCCCCTATCATCTGTGTCGTGTCGGCTGAAAAGGTGCCGTTAGCGATGGCGACGTCGAGGATGTTCCACTCGGTGGCGAACACGACGAAGAGAACACCAGCGAGGAAGAGGCCGGCGAGGGTCATGGCGGGGGCACGGAGCCTGTTGAAGGGGTTGCCCTGCTCGACCTCGCGGGTGGTCATGATGGCGAAGATGATGAGCACGGAGATGGCGCCGACGTAGATGAGCACCTGCACGACGGCGATGAATTCGGCGCGCAGCAGCACGAAGAGGCCAGCGGCGCCGAGGAAGGCAACGACGAGGAACAAGGCGGCGCGGAAGAGGTCTTTCAGGTGAACAACGGCCAAGGCGGCCACAATAATGGATACCGAGATAGTCCAAAAGACTACGTCTATGACCATGCTGTCTTCTGTGCCGGCGCCGAGAATCATCGCTTGGCCCACTTCTCTTCTTGGTGTTCCTGGGTGGGCTGTTCGTGACGCCCTGCTTCGTCCCAGCCCAGGTCTTCGCTACGATGCGGATGGTAGGCCTTCTTCTCGGCTATCTGGGGCCGGAACCAGGTGCTGGGCTTCTTGGGCTGAGAGTTCAGTCGCTCTTTGGTGATGACCAGGTCGTCGCGGCGATACCTGCCTTCCTCGAACCCGCTGCCCATGTGCAGGGCATCGTAAGGGCACGCTTCCACGCACAGACCACAGAACATGCAGCGACCGATGTCGATGTCAAATACGTCGAGGTGGTATTTTTCGCCTTCCTGCATCTGCTCGCCGCTGGGGCTGGTAACGATACGGATGATGCCCAGCGGGCAGTATTTGGCGCAGCTGGCGCAGCCGGTGCACCGTTCTTCGTACCAGGTGAACTCTTCGCCGCGGAACCGGGCGTGCTGGTTGAGGCGCGCGGGGACGGGGACCATACCGGTCATGGCTTTAACGGTGGTCGCGGGGGTTTTCAAGGCGTAGGTGACGACGTTCATGCCGGACGCTTTGGCGAGTTCCATCGGGCTGATTTTCCGGTCGGGATACTGCACAGTGAACATTCTGTTGGGCAGAACGAAGTTCTTGAGGGTCACCATGAGCCCTTTGGCCAGACCTGCACCGTACATGTTAGTCGGCCTCCGCGGGATGCATATTCGCGAGCGGCGACGGGACGGGCACGGGTCGCTTGAGCCTGCTCTGTCCGATAAATCGGGCGATGA
>JAQBWG010000145.1 GCA_027625225.1 Chloroflexota bacterium
TTCTTAATGGATGGCCGGGGAACCCTTCCCACAGCAACACTCTTTTCATATTGGGATGGCCGTCGAAACGAATGCCCATGAGGTCGTAAATCTCCCGTTCCTGCAGGTCTGCACCCTTCCAGATGTCGGTGACCGAGGAAACGATTAACTCTCCGCGACCGGGGAGTTTCGACTTCATTACGGCGGTCTGGTTTTTTCTCATGGACCGCAGATGGTACACGAGCTCAAAGTATTCGATGTAGTCCACCGCTGTAAGACCGAGAAGCATGGAGCAGTCGAACTCGGAGTCTTCATAGAACAACTTGGCCGTCTTGTAGATGTCTTGCGGTGCGACCCAAACGTCGGTTTCGTTCCACTCGACAACGAGGCCGGGGCGAACTTCGTTAATCCGACGTACGACATCCACTCCAGCAAGAACTTGTGTCATGCTCGACCGGCCGCCTTGCCTTGCAGAGAGTAACGTTTAATCTTTTCGTGAAGTTGCATGATTCCATAGAGCAACGCATCGGGCCGGGGCGGGCAGCCGGGGACGTACACGTCCACGGGGATGATGTGGTTCACACCGGGAACCACGCTGTAGGACTCGTAGTATGGCCCACCGCTGGTGGCGCATACGCCCATGGAAATGACCCACTTGGGCTCGGCCATCTGGTGGTAGACACGTTCGATGGCTGCCGCCATTTTCCAGGTAACGGTTCCGGCAATAATCATGAGGTCGGCCTGCCGGGGCGAAGCACGGAAGACTTCCATGCCAAACCGTGAGATGTCGAAGCGGGACATGGCGCTCGCCATCATTTCGAAAGCGCAGCACGCAAGGCCAAAGGAGAGCGGCCACACCGAGCCTTTCCGGCTCCAGTTAAGCAGGGCGTCTATAGAAGTTACGGCGAGGTTGCGCTTCAGGTCGTCAGGAACTTCGACGAGCGGTTCTGACAGTGGCGCGGTATGTGTCGCCTTGAGTTCGTTGATGTAGTCACCCTCGGAACGGTCAAGTTCCCAGGTGGCCGCATGGAGGGGGATTCTCCCTCCTTCTAAATCAATGGCTTGGGGGTCGGGGCCTACTTCCATTGGAGGTCTCCTTTCTTCCATGCGTGCACCCACCCCAATACAAGGATGGCGATGAACACTAGCATTTCGACTAGGACAAACGCCCCGAACTGGGCCGAGAGAAGCCCGAAGCTAGCTGCCCAGGGGAACAGGAACACCACTTCGACGTCAAAAACTACGAAGAGAAGAGCCAGTCCGTAGAACCGGAAATTAAAGCCACTCCACCTGCCGCCGATGGTGGCAAAACCACCTTCGTAGATACTGCTCTTCATTACGTTGAATATGCGAGGGCGCATGCCAAGAAATGAAAGTGTAGTGGACACTAAAAGCATACCCGTTGGAACCGCGACGGCCAGGGCAGCGAAAATTGCGATGAGTCCGTATTGGCGGAAATAGTCGTCGAGCATGCTCCACCTAGCTTGCCGGTATCGGCGACCAAGAATAGCATCTAGTGTATAGGTTTTCAAGTGAAAATTTGCACAAAGGGCTGTGCCGCATCGTCATGCAGTTCTTCGATTCTCCGCACCATGTAGCGGTGGAGGGTTCCCGATTTATATTGACAGTCACCCGAAGCTAATGCTAGGATGCCCATCGCACTGCTAGGTATCCCAGAGTAGCCAAGATTGACAACATAAGCGCAGGAGCCTAAAGCCAAGTATCGGGTTTCAGCGATATCAAAGACCTTACAGGTCGAGCATGGAGGCCGATCCTTGACGCGAACGGCCCTGGAAACCACCACGGGAACTGCGGCACTACTGCCCCAGATGTTCACACGCTACGGTGCCGACGTTAACGGTGCGTTGAAGTCCTCCCTTTCCAGCGAACATAATTTTGTGTACGACACACTTCGCTATGCGATGGGTTGGACGGATTCGAAAGGCAATGCGGTGGCCGCTTCGACCGGAAAGGCCCTTCGTCCTATCCTTTGCCTATTCGCATGTGATGCAGTCGGCGGCTCCATTAATAAGGCCATCCCCGCAGCGATGGCGCTGGAATTCATTCACAACTTCTCACTGATTCACGACGACATTCAAGACAAGGACCAGACGAGACGCGGTCGCCCGACCCTGTGGGTGGTGTGGGGTGAATCGAAGGCGATTGTAGCGGGGAACGTTTTGCGAGTCGTGGCAGATATGTCACTGGAACAACTCGTTCAACAGGATGTTGTCGTCCCTGACGCTCTTACTGTTATCGAGATATTGACCGAAGCGTACCTACAGATGATTGAAGGACAATACCTCGACCTTGAGTTCGAGAGCCGGTTTGACATAGAACTGGACGATTATCTCGGAATGATTTCGAGGAAAACGGGCGCGCTTATCCGCTGTGCACTGGAAATGGGAGCGGTTCTGGGTACGCCCGATAAACGCACAGTGGCAGCGTTCCGAGAGTTTGGCCGTTCGCTGGGCTTCGTGTTCCAGATACGGGACGACGTGCTGGGTGTTTGGGGTGAACCGGAGAAGACGGGCAAGCCCGTGGGGGCGGACATCCGCCGGAAGAAGAATTCGTTCCCGGTCGTTCATGCGATGAACTATGCAAAGGGAACGGACGCGAGACGATTACAAGAGGTGTACAGGAAAGAGGTGCTTGAGGACTCAGACGTTTCGGACATCCTTACAGTGATGGAGCGGTTGGGAACTCAAAAGCAGGCACAGGGGCTTGCGGAAGAGCACTGCGAGGGCGCACTACGTTCCCTGGAAAGTGTCGAACTTTCCCCAGAGGCACGAAGTGATATCGAAAGTTTGGCTGAGTTCCTGTTAATCCGGGACCATTAGCTGTAAGAGTAGGCAGTTTGAACAAAGTCGAGTAAGCTAGTACGGCTCTGATTTGAAGAGCAGCAAAAGGGAGGCACACATGGCTAGACCACTAGAGTTGGCGGCCCGTTTAGGCTGGTACATCGTCAAAAACAAGATCACGCGCAAGAAGCGATTCCCGCTGGTTACCATGCTGGAACCGCTGGAGGCATGCAACCTGGCATGTGAAGGGTGCGGACGCATCAGAGAGTACGAACCGGTGCTCGACCGCTTCATGAGCGTAGAGCATGCGATGAAGGCGGTTCACGATTCGGGCGCACCAATCGTGTCCATCGCTGGCGGTGAGCCGACGATGCATCCCAAAATTGATGAGATTGTCAACAAGATCACCGCTGAGAAGAAGTTTGTGTACATGTGCACCAATGCGCTGCTCATGGAACGCATCATGAAGAAGATTCCGCCGTCGAAGTACTTCTGCTTTGTGGTCCACATGGACGGCATGGAAGAAGCTCACGACAAGTCGGTGTACCGCAAAGGCGTTTGGAAAATCGCGGTGCGCGCGATCAAGGCTGCGTTGGAAAACGGTTACCGTGTGACTACGAACACTACCGTATTTAACGGTGTGGACGAGGCGGACATGCTAGAGATGTTCAAGATGTTCACGGATATGGGCATCGAGGGCTGCATGGTGTCGCCGGGGTATCAGTACGACACGGTACCGAATCAGGAATTGTTCATTTCTCGCCGGAAGGCACGCGAGGTGTTTAAACGGGTTCTCGACCCTAAGCACGGCATCCGGTTCTATAACAATCCGCTGTACCTGTCGTTCCTTCGCGGAGAGCGAGAGTACGACTGCACAGCATGGTCAAATCCGACATACACTGTCATGGGCTGGAGAGAACCCTGCTACCTGCTGGGCGACCGCCATACTCAGAATTTTAGCGATCTGATGAAGGACGAGGTTTGGGACCGCTACGGGGTAGGCAAAGACCCGCGCTGTGCGCACTGTTTGATGCATTGCGGGTTCGAATCCGCGTCCATCTTCGAGGCGCTTAGCAATCCTAAATCGGCCTTGAAAATGGTCAAAGAGGGCGCGCTCTCGAACAGCGGCGTGGGTGCCGGGTAGGACGGCTGGCCGAGGAAGATCGGTCCAGTGATTGCCATCGTGGTGGCCCTGAGGGAAGAGGTCGCGGACTTTCTTCGTTCCGGTGCGTTCCGGTGCGTGGATACTTCTGAGGCCTTGTCCTTTTACGAATCTCAAACTCTTCCACACGTTGCTGTGGTTGAAGGTGGACCCGGTCGTTTACGGGCGCAAGAAACTACCGTTGCGGCATTGGACCGATACCACCCCAGGATGATTATTTCCGCAGGGTTTGGAGGAGGCACGATTTCCAGCTTGAAACCGGGTGACCTAGTGATTGGCGAGACGGTGCTGAGTCTGAGGGGACCTTCATCTGACTGGAAAAAAGACTCTGCAGCCATTAAAAAAATGTTCAGCCAGAAAGAACACCGCGAACTGGAACAGGTTGCCGCATCGCTAAAACATCCAGCCGTTTTCGGCAATATCGCGACAGTGGATAGGCTGGTGACCAGCTCTCAAAGCAAGGCCTGGCTCGGTCAAACTCTTTCCGCGTCGGTGGTTGACCTGGAAAGTTATTGGGTTACGGATATCGCCGTGGGGCGTTCGACCAGGTGCATCGCACTACGGTCTGTACTCGACCCTATGGAACAAGAACTGCCCGCCTTTGTGGCATTTGCAACCGAGGACGCCTCGCAGCGTTCGTGGTGGCGTGCGGCGCTGTACGCGCTCCGACGACCGGGTGACGTTCCTACGCTTCTTAGTCTGTCATCACAATACAGAGCCGCGAAGGCATCACTGTCGGCGGCGCTCCATTCGTTCGCTTCCAGCCAGATGCTGGAACCGCTGTCAACAACGAGAGTCGGATAATACCGATGATTGAAACGCAACAAGAAACCCTTAGCAAAACACATCTGGATGCGTTGGACGCTACGATTAAAAAGTCGCGTGAGTATCTTCTGAGAGTCCAATACGACCAGGGTTACTGGTGGGGAGAACTCAAGTCGAACCCGACCATGGAGGCCGAGTTCCTACTCCTTACGCATTTCTTGGGAGTCGCGGATAAAGACCAGTGGCGGAAACTGGCGAACTACATTATTGGCGAACAGCGGCAAGACGGCACCTGGGGCCAGTACTACGAAGCACCGGGTGACCTCAGCACAACAATCGAATGCTACTTCGCGCTGAAGCTGGCAGGGGTCTCTGCTGAAGAGCCGCATATGCTCAAGGCAAGGGAGTTCATCCTCTCCAAGGGTGGGGTTCTCGAAGCACGAGTGTTCACGAAGATTTGGCTCGCGCTCTTCGGGCAGTGGGACTGGCGCGGCGTTCCGGTTATGCCCCCAGAAATCATGCTGTTCCCCGACTGGCTGCCAATAAACATTTACGATTTTTCGAGTTGGGCGCGGGCCACT
>JAQBWG010000146.1 GCA_027625225.1 Chloroflexota bacterium
CTCCTCAGGGCCCGTATGTGCGGCACCTCCAACACGAGATAGCGGAGAAGCATGGATTGGCTTCATCGAGTACAGGACGTGAACCCAGACGATTCGTGGTAATCTACCGTCGCTGATAGGTGGCCGGGAATCGGCTATTGGCGGGCAATTAGTCCTCAGGAGTAAGAGTGCCTTTATTTCTCTCTTTTGAAGGTGGAGAAGGTAGCGGTAAATCCACCCAGGCTAAAAAGCTTTATCAACGGTTGATAGGACAGGGGTATACGGCGCTTCTCGTACGAGAACCCGGAACTACTCCCTTAGGGAACTATCTAAGAGATTGGCTGAAAAGCCAAAAACGGCAAGAAGACGCCATCTCTCCTGTTGCAGAGATGTTTCTGTTCGAGGCAGCTAGAGCGGAACTGGTTGCCAAAGTGATTCGTCCATACTTGTCTGCAACTCCTCATGGCATCGTCATTACCGACCGTTACATGGACTCTACGGCTGCATATCAAGGATATGGGCGACGTATTGACCTTGAAAAGGTGACCGCTGCGAACGACCTGGCTGTTCAAGGTGTTGTGCCGGACCTCACCTTCCTTTTGGACATCCCGCCCGAAGAAGGATTGAAT
This sequence comes from Chloroflexota bacterium, assembly GCA_027625225.1. GTDB lineage: Bacteria > Chloroflexota > Dehalococcoidia > Lucifugimonadales > VGZR01 > VGZR01. Next base: position 609 of record JAQBWG010000146.1, read on the forward strand.
CGCGTTCGTGCGAAGGTAGGACTGGAGGAGGCGGGCACTGGTCAGGTTGGCAGGATGGATGCAGAGGGCACCAGGCGATTTGAAGAAGAGTCACTAGCATTCCACCGTCGTGTACGGCAGGGTTATTTGAAGCTTGTTAAGCAGTCGCCAGAGCGATGGCGAGTTGTGGATGCTGCCCGTTCTGTACATGACATTGCTGAGGAGATTTGGACTCTGTTGGAGAAACACCTGGCGAACTTATCCATTCAACACAATGATGAGCAGGCAGGCTTATTTTCTCGCCTGAAACCCAATTAGAAAACGCATCATAGAACGGAGTTTTACATTGTGAACGAATCTCAAATCGAGGCTTTTCTTCAAGCACCGCACCTATCTGAATTGGCAACGCTTCTTCCCGATGGCTCACCGCACGTCACCCCTGTATGGCACCACTATGAGAGTGGAGTCTTATATGTGCTGGCGGAGCGAGGGACGGTAAAGATCAAAAATATCCAGCAAGACCCGCGTATCTGTATAACTGTCGCAAGCCACCAAAAACCGTACGCCTATGTTATGGCACGTGGTCGAGCCGACTTGTCTAAAGACCGTAAGGCAGAAATCTTATTGGACATGTCTGTGCGGTATATGGGGGATGAAGCAGGGAAGGTATACGCCGAGTCGGTAAAAAATGCCGACTTTTTGACTATCACCTTAAAGCCCGAACACCTGGTGGCCTGGTCAGGCTAACGCCTAATTTGCCACCAACGACGCTTTAAAGCATGGATAGGTGGCGTCAGCTTCGGTTTGGATCCTTTAAGAATAGCTTTCGGCGTTTCGAGCACTAATGCTTGAGCGACTTTATTCCCTGCGATTTCAGTTGCGGCCGTTAATCCGTCCAAGAGGCTAGGTGACCGTCGCCCGTCTGGCCGATGAGTATCCGAAGCCATAATGTGTGCCAGGTTTCTGCGTAACAAGTCTTCCGTAAATCGCTGGACATCGCTGCCGAAGTGTCCAGTTAGGCTACCCGCCGTAATCTGACTGAGCATTCCTCTTTCCACGAACCTTACCAGCAGTTCTACGTCTTGTTGGATGCATTCGATGCGTTCGGGATGGGCAAGGACAGGTACAATGCCTTGGAGTTGAACATCAAATAGCGTTTGTTCAAGATAGGCAGGTTTTCCAAAGAAAGGCATTTCGATAAGCGCATATTTCGTTCCGTTTATGACAAGCGCTTCGCCCCGAGAGAACATTGCCGGTAGACTTGGAACCACATGATTCTCCATCCCCATGACTAGTGTTATAGGAATATTCGCTTCTTCAACTCGCTTAGATAGTTCATTTAGCAGTGAGCGAGCCTGTCCTACAGAAGATTCTTCGTTTACATCTTTCATATGAGGCGTGGCAAGGAGCACCTTCGTTCCGCACTCTGCAGCCACACGTGCCATTTCGACGGCTTCTTGCATCGTTCGTGCACCGTCGTCTAGCCCGGGTAGTATGTGAACGTGTAAGTCGTACATGAATCTGATAGTTCTCTACGGAGCCGTTCCACTGATGGCTCTGCCCTTCCATTCGGTACGACCACGGAGTGTGAGCACCATAGACCACAAGGCTACCTGAAGAGTGACTACGATTGCCAAAGGATAAAGAAAAGCCTTCCACACGGAGTGACCGAATCGCATATTGGCTGCGAGCCAGGTACCGAGCAATCCGGTGGTTACAACGCCTGACAAGACGACGAGCGGAAGAGAGATAGACCCACTTACCGAGGCGATGAGTATCCCAACAGGTACGAGCGCAAGAAACATCCCTATCAACCACGTGAATGCAAAAATAGGGACACTACGGCCGAAAAAGCGGAATATGTTCTTCCCTAACCCGCTAAGCACTTCTGACGGGGTTGTATACATCTTTGTAACAGCCTTGCCGCTCCCATCATATAGGCGCCATTTCAATCCGGCAGCCTTTATCTGTCGCCCCAGTTCTACATCGTCGACCACATTCTCACGTATGGCTTCATAACCACCTATTTGCTCGTAGGCACTCCTTCGAAAAAGCATGAATTGACCGAAAGATACCGACATAAAGGGAAACTTAACTGAATGAGCTATGGCAAAAGGCAGCCAGGCATGAATCGCCCAGTCAATGACCAGGAAAACCGAAGCATCTAGCCATGAGCAAGGCAGTCGTGTGGGGAGAAGGGAGAGCAAGTCGGCGTTTTCTTCGTGCAGCGCGTTAAGCGCATCCTGCAACGTCGCTATTTCCAGCGTCGTGTCTGCGTCTACAAAAAGAAGCAACTCTCCTGTAGCAGCTTGCGCAAGTTGATGGCATGCCCAATGTTTGCCAAGCCATCCCGACGGGAGTTCATTTCCGGATAGAAGCCTTACTTTGACGTTATCTTTGGCGTTCTCTTGCACAAGTGCAGCAGTATTGTCCGAAGAATGGTCGTCTAAAACGAGGATTTCTGTGTGGGCGTAACTTTGTTGAAGCAGCGAGCGTACGGACTCCTGGACGTTGCGTTCTTCATTTCTGGCCGGAACCAGAATCGAGACGAGCGGCCTATCAGGCATCAAAGCAGCCTTGCCGAGGCGCTTAAGCCTACTGAAGTTAGATACGGTAACGATTGCCAGATATACGGTTAGAACAGTCAGAAATGCAAAAATGATTAACAGAACTTCAGTCATGACGCTTTGCGTAGTATTCGCAACACCCAGCCTCGCGGTTCAACCCCGTGTTTAAGCTCCACCTGATGTTTGTAAGCGATGACCGCAGTGTTAGCTGCCCAGAGTGTAAACAACCAAGGTTCCGGCCTGCGGATGGCGATATAAAGGAAAATGCCCAGGACTGCCAGAAAAACGCTCGACACATGCGTTTTCTGCAACATCTGCCCTAGACCCAGGCAGAAGAATATAACGAGAAAGCCAGGGCCCAGAGTCACACCTGTCCAGCTTCCCCCGCTCGTTGCCAGAGCCTTTCCGCCTTTCAGCCCAAGAAATGGGCTAAAGGCGTGTCCCAAAACAGGTGCAAGCCCTACCAAGGTCAATCCCCATGTCCGTACGTCGAACAGAAAGTATGCGAGGAAGACGGGAACAGCACCCTTGGCGAGGTCGAGCAGGAATACAAGGAGTCCAAGTTTCCAGCCCGCAATTTTCCAGGCATTCGCACTTCCGGGATTTCGGTCTCCGACGCTGGTGACATCTGCGCGAGCTATTAAACGTGGCAGCCATACTGCCCACGGCATAGAGCCACTCACAAATCCGATGATTGCCCAGATTACTATTGCCATTGTTTAAGTGTGTCAGAATCCCTAGCTACACAATAATGCCCAAGAGTGTACACCAGAGTGCGGGGAGGAGATAAGAGAAAAGTAGAATCCTGGCGGACTATTATGAACCGCTAGGAGGCCGAATTGCAGATTGTGGAAACAGTTAAGCACCGGCTGCGTTTTTCGAGATTGCGCCCGTCAAAGAATCGTAGAAGTGCAGCATCCGGTCTGCGGCTACATCCCAGCACATGGTTTGAGCTTTTGCAAGTGCCGCGTCACTCATCGCTTGCTGCAGAGAGGGATTGGATAGCAATACTTCTATCCTTTGGGCGAACGGCTCTGGGCAACGCCACGGCACGAGGTAGCCGTCCTTACCCTGGGTTATAAACGTCGGCAAGCCACCAACCCGTGACACAACGACCGGAGTTCCGCAGGCCATGGCTTCGAGAGCCGCTAATCCGAAGCTTTCGTAGTGCGAAGGAAGTACGAATGCATCGGCTGCATTGTAGTACACAGGTAATTGTGACTGTGGTAGTGGGCCGGTGAATGTAATCTTCTCAAGGACACCCAACTCTTGGGCCTCTGCTTTTAAGGCCAGAGTCATACTATCGTTTTGTGGATCGCCACCGACGATAAAGAGACGCGTGTCGTGCTTTTCTTCTAATTGACTAAATGCCTTGACGAGGATATCTACGCCTTTGAGGGGCTGTAGTCGGCCGACATAAAGCAGGACGTGTGACTCAGAAACACCTAGGGTCCTTCGAACCGTGGCTTTATCAAGCGGTCGGAATAGTTCGAGATCAACCCCCGGGGGTACGACCGCGACACGCGCAGGGGTAACTCCATACAATCGAGCGATATCCTGGCGCTCCACTTCGGTTGAAACCACTATCGCATCAACTGAGTTCATGAGGCGTTCTTCAGTAGAGATACGAAGCTGGGGCTCCCTTTCTCCGACACGGGCTCGTAGCTTGACCTTGGCAAGGGTGTGGAACGTAGCTGCGTGAGGAATGTTCCACTGACTGGCCAATACCATACCCACTCTTCCAGATAGCCAGTAGTGAGAATGTACAACATCGTATTGCAGGCCTTCTGAGCGTTGAAACTCGTGCAGGTTGCTGATGAACTCGGGGATGACGTCGTACAGGTTTTCCTTGGATTCGTTATAGTCGCCGGCCTTGATATGCACAATCCGTGCATTTTCACCGAGATGTTCTATCTGCGGATCGGCAGGGTCATGCACCCGTGTAAACACGTCAACTTTAAGCCCGCGCCGACCAAACTCTCGTGCCAGCTGTAGAACATATACATTCATTCCACCGGTGTCTTTTTCACCAAGGCGTGCAAAAGGGCACCCGTGAAGACTAAGCAATGCGATTCTACGTATCAATATGTTGCCTATGTTCGAGAATGAGATTTTGTTGCATTTAT
>JAQBWG010000147.1 GCA_027625225.1 Chloroflexota bacterium
TTGACGTCCTCCGCCAGGTACGACTCGAAATCGCACGTCGCCAGTTCCGCCATCCGGGTTAAGTCGTCCGGCGGCACCTGCAAATCCTTCGACCCCGTCACCGCCAGCACCGGCACCGTGATTCTGGGAAAATCCTCCGCCGGGTCGTATGCCAGGAACTCCCGCAGCCACTTCGCGTTAATCTTCGCCACCAGTTGGATGCGGTACGTGTCCTTCGTAGACCGCTTCACCTTGTTGATGTGGTTCTGCTGCTGCTTCAGCGGGTCTATTCGGAATAGCTTGACGATGAACTTCGTGAACCCGCCCAGCGTCGGCACGATTTGAGCCGCTTGCCACTTCAACACCGCCTCGCCCTGCTGCGCCGGCCCCGCCAGCAGCACCGCACCCGCAACGTCCGCACCCTCCGCCGCCATCCGCGTCGCGATGAGCGCCCCCTCGCTGTGTCCCATCAGGAACACCGACCCCGCCTTCACCCGCTCCTCGCCTTTGAGAAACCCCAGCGCCGCCGTCGCATCGGCAACATTATCGTGGAACCCCGTCGTCCAGAAGTCCCCCTCGCTTGCTCCCACACCGCGCTTGTCGTAACGCAGCGTCGCGAACCCCTGACCCGCCAGGTGCAGCGCCAGCAGCGCGAAAGCGTTCATCCGCATCTTCTTGTGGTTCTCGTCCCTGTCCACCTGCCCCGACCCCGGAATCAGCAGCACCGCCGGGTACGGCCCCGGCCCGTCCGGCACCGCCAGCGTCCCCGCCATCCTGCCTCCCCCCGACTGAAAACTAACCTCGTGCTGAATCATCGTCTATCAGACAACCCCCTCTTCGATAAGGGCCACCGCCCGCTGCAAGTCCTCCGGCGTGTTCACATTGAAGAAGCTGTGCAGACCCGGGTCAAACCCCTCCAGCTCGTCTTGGAAAACGTACCGCACCTGCAACTCCTCCAGGATTTCGTGAATCGCGAACCGCCCCGCCTGCAGCCGCTGCTCCATTTTCGGCAGGCACGACTTCGAATACACCGCGTGCATCGGCTCCGGCCTCCCGTCCACCATCGGCACCACCGCGTCGCCGCTCCCCTGTAGCGACGCCATGTGCCGAAGCAGGTTCCTGTTCAGAAACGGCATATCGCACCCGACAACCAGCGCCCATTGCTCCGCCGCCGCCTGCAAGCCCGAGAACAGCCCGCCCAGCGACCCCGAATCGGGACGCACGTCCACCACCACATCAGCGAACCTTGGTAACGACAACTCCTCCGCCCGTGACTCGTCGTTCACCGACACGATGACCTCCGTCGCCACCTGCGACAGCCGCGTAATCACATGCGTGATAAGAGATGTACCGCCCAACTGCTCGACGGCCTTGTCCCGTCCGAACCGCGCGCTCTGACCGCCCGCCAATACCACCCCTGAAACTTTCGTCAGCATCTCGGCATCCTCCCGTCGCTCGTCCGGCATACAAACGGCGCACGCACGACATCATTTACCCGGCCCCTGAGCAACTTCAAGAATGTGCGGGGGCATCATCATTTCAAGCTAAAACCGGCCTTTTCGGGGCATCATTTTCCCGAAAACCTCGGAGCCTCTACAACCCCGTAATATTCCCCTTCGCATCCACATCCAGAGCCCGCGGACTGCCCGGCAGCCCCGGCATCGTCATCATCGTCCCCGCGATGGGATAAATAAACCCCGCACCCACCGACGCCCGTACATCCGACACCTCGAACGTGTATCCCTTGGGCAAGCCCTTTAGCGTCGGGTCGTGCGACAGCGACAGATGCGTTTTTGCCATGCACACCGGCAGCGTGCCCCATCCCAGTTCCTCGTATCGCTGGAGTTGCCGCGCCGCCGTGGGTGCCCAGTTCACGCCGTCCGCATTGTAGACTGCCTTAGCGACCGCGAGCACCTTGTCCTGTATAGACGCGTTCTCGGCGTGCATGTAAGTAATCTTCGGCTGGTCGCCCTTCACCGCGTCCATAAGCGCCTCGCCGAGTTCCAGCGCGCCTTCGCCGCCCTTCTCGAACACCTTGCTCACCGGGGCCGAGTGGGCACCGGCGGCTTTGCACCCATCCTGAACGATTTTTATCTCCTCGGCTGTATCGGTGGGGAAGTGGTTCATCGCGACCACGACCGGCAACCCGAAGCTGCGCACGACGCCGATGAGGTGCGTCAGGTTCGCCATGCCCTCGCGGACGGCCTTGGGATTCGGAGTGTCCAACTCTTTGAGTGAGACGCCGCCGTGGGACTTGAGCGCGCGCACGGAGGCGACGAGCACGGCACCGGCGGGCTGGAGGCCGCTGCCGCGCACTTTGATGTGCATGAACTTTTCGAAGCCCAGGTCCGCGCCGAAGCCTGCTTCGGTGAGGACGTAGTCGGCATAGCCCAGCGCCATTTGGTCGGCCAGCACGGAACTGCAGCCGTGGGCGATGTTTCCGAAGGGACCGGCGTGGATGAACACGGGCTGGCCTTCGGATGTCTGTACCAGATTGGGCATGAGTGCAGTGCGAAGCAGGGCCATCATGGAGCCGACGGCGTTGACGTCGGCCGCGGTGACCGGCTTGCGATCTTTGGTGAAGCCGACGACGATGCGGCTGAGGCGGGCCCGCAAATTCTCAAGGCCGGTGGTTAGAGCCAAGATGGCCATGACCTCGGAGGCGGTGACGATGTCGAAGCCCGATTCGCGGATGGGCATGTTACCCGAGCCGCCTAGTCCGGCCACGATGCTGCGGAGAGCGCGGTCCTCGACGTCTATGACACGTCTCCACGTAATGCCCGTGGGGTCGAAGCCGTCGATAAGGCCGGTGAGCGCGGCCAGTAGGCTGTGCGCGGAGCCGACCGCATGGGCGTCGCCGGTGAAGTGGATGTTCACTTCATCGTCCGGCTGGATGAGCGCTTTGCCGCCGCCGGTGCCGCCGCCCTTGATGCCGAAGATGGGGCCGAGCGCGGGCTCACGGAGCGCTGCGGCGACGTTCACGCCGAGGCGGCCCATGCCCTGGGCGAGGCCGACGGTTGTGGTGGTCTTTCCCTCACCGGCGGGGGTGGGCGATATGCCGGTGACGACGATGAGCTTGCCCTTTTGAGGGCGGATGGCGTTTAGAGGAATCTTGGCCTTGTAGTGGCCGTAGGGCAGGATGGTTTTGGTGTCGAGTCCGAGCTTTTCAGCAATCTCGATGATGGGTCGCATAGGAGTCCTCCATAGTGTCTGTAGGCAGTATCAGGCGGATTTTATCAGAAGACTATTGGGCTTCCCGCAGCTTCTTTTGGGTCGCCCAGAACGCCAGGGTTACGAGCATGAGGCCGATACCCATGGCGCCCACGATTTTAAGAGGGCCGAAGTATTCGATAGCCACTCCGGCAGGATAGACGGCGAGGGGGACGAAGCCGAAGGTCATGAGGTAAATGCTCATCACACGACCGCGGTAGTGCTCGTCGGCCTGCTCCATCATCAAGGCGTGAGTCAGGGCGCGCCGGACGACTTCTCCGAGGCCCATGACAGCCATGATTATGACCGCCACCAGATAGATGGGCACGGCGGCGACGACGATGAGTGCTATGGCAGATGGAATGCCGGAGAGAATCAGGAACAGCCCGCGGTGACGGTTGCCACCGGAGGCGATGAAGAGTGAGCCTACGATGGAGCCAAGCCCCATGACACTGATGAGCAGGCCGAGGGCGTCGGCTTCGAGGTGGTAGACGTCCACGATGAGGACGGGCGCGATAGAACGGAAGGGCATGGATAGCAGGGTGGTGAGCAGGGTCATGAAGAGAATAAGTCGGAGCATGGGTTGCTTCCACAGGTATTGGAGGCCAAGCTGCAGGTCACGGGCAACGGAACGTTCTTCACCCTCTCCATCACCGGGCCGGTGGGGAAGGAAAGTGGTGAGAACGACGGCGACGAATCCCAGTACCCCGATGGTGAAGAATACGGAGCCGGGCCCGACGAAAGCGTACATCACACCGGCGATGGCTGGGGCGACGAGGAAGGTGACGCTGAGGATGGCGCCGTTGAGTGCCATTGCGTTGGTGATTTGGTCGCGCCGAACGAGCAGAGGGATGAGCGACTGGCGCGAGGGCATGGTGAAGGAGAATACGACGCCATATACCGCGGACATGGCAAGCATGTGTATCCAGGTGGCGATGCCTGTAACGATGGCTATGGCGACGAGGATGCCGAGCACACCCGCGACGAGCTGTCCGAGTTGGATGATTCGCTTGCGTTCGAACCGGTCGGCGACGACGCCGCCGAGGGGCGACAGCAACACCAGAGGTAAGGCCTGGGCAGCGTTTACAATTCCGAGCCGTGCGGCGGAGCCGGTGATGTCATAGACGAAATAGCCTGTCGCGACCTGGGCCATCTGGATACTGGCCATCATTGCCAGCATGCCGAGCCACAGGTTGCGATAGTCGCGGTTCTCTAGCGAACTGAATGTGCGGTGCAGTGAGGCGGCGAAGACGGAGCGGTGTCGTCGAGGAGCGGAGCGCGCGGCAGCCGGTATGGTTGGAGCAGGGGCAACAGGAGATGAGGGTGCTGGAGATGCTGGTTGTTGTGGGGGGTCGCCGTCCATTTGAACCAGTGTAGACTCGTCGCCGAACGTCCGCAAGTGAGGCGGGTGGATAATGAGTAGCTTCGGACGGTGCCCTATGGCACAATGCCGTGAGATTCAATCCAGGTGCAAATTCTCTATGAAACGTAACCGTTGGCTATATCTGTCGCTGCTGCTTATCGCGATGACACTTTTATCCGGTGCGTGTAATCGGGAGGCGACAGGAGCGGTTTCTGGCACTCCTTCGGCGAACGGGACCGGGACGCCGGATGCGACAGGAGTTGCCGGGGCAACGGCTACACCTGCCGTGAACTATTCGCCCCGGACACTTCCTGTGCGAGAGATCACCTTTCGGGTGAGGGTACCCGCGAATACGCCTTCCAATGACACCGTGTATGTGATTGTCCTACCGTTCAACGACGGCTGGACGCAGCATGTCGCTCTGACACGAGAGTCAGGTAATGTGTGGTCAGGTGTGGTCTCGCTTCCCATAGATTCGATGGTGCGGTATGCCTACGACCGCTGGCCGGATGAGAACGACTTTGTGAACACGCGGACGACCCGCGAGGCGGCGGACGAGGTGATTGAGGTGGACAGCCGGTATATGCACCTCACAAGCGATGTGTCGGTTGTGGAGGATGTGGTGGACACGTGGAGGGACCGACCCGCGCCGTCGCCGTCGGGCATCATCACGGGGGTCGTGCTGGATGCCACACCGGGCGAGCCTGTGATGGACGCGAATGT
>JAQBWG010000148.1 GCA_027625225.1 Chloroflexota bacterium
TAATTCAAAAAATAAAGAGGCCCGCCAAATGGCGGGCCTCTTTATTTTTTAGCGCTGTATTAAGACGCTAGTACGGTTGCTTAGTACCGCGAACCGCCACCACCGCCACCGGACGGGCGGGTGTCGAAGCAGTCGCGACAGTAAACGGGACGGTCACCCCTCGGAAGGAAGGGTACCTCGCCTTCGTTACCGCACTGGGAGCATGTAATCTTGTACATCTCCCGCGGGCCACCCATTGAACCTCCGCCCATGCCACCACCGCCGCCGCCACTTCGGGCGCGACGGGCTGAACGACAGGACGGGCATCGCTTGGGCTCGTTTGTATAGCCCTTCTCCGCGTGATACTGCTGGTCATCAGCAGCAAACGTGAACTCAGAACCACACTCCATACATGTCAACGATCGATCTTGGTAAACCACCTGGGACTCCTTTTTCCCTCTAGATTTGTAGGCGACGGTTATAATCCCGGGCGGCTGTGATTAGCTTTCCTAGACGTGAACTCGTTCACCACTTATCAATACAATAGCATATTTCTGCTATTTTCGCCAGTGTGAATGCTTTTCCAAGCCTTAGCCACCGCATCGGCAGGTGTGGTGATACTGGTATTCGATGCCAAGTTCGCATGCTAAGATTACGCATCATGTGGCGGTCATATTCGTCTCTTTTACCAAGAATAGGTCAGACTCCTTCCCAAAGGCAGCTATGTTGAGTCTTAAAGGAAAAGGTGCACTTATCGTTGGAGCCAAAAGAGTAGGGCAGGTAATCGCCCATCGCCTTGCCGATGAGGGTATCAATATCGCTATCGGTTATCGCAGTTCCAGCGAGGAAGCCGAGCATTTACAGAGTGCGCTGTCCAAGAAGCATGTGAAAGCCTGTCTTGTTCAGGGTGACTTGACCAGTGAAGGCGACGTGAAGCGGATGGTAGACGAAACCTCTTCCCAGTTAGGCGATATTTCGTTCGTGGTGAATTTAGCCTCAGGTTTCCCACGCACTCCGCTCGAGGGCCTCGACGGTGAGTCGTGGGACGAATCGCTGGGTGACGCGAAAGGTAGCTACCTCCTGGCTCTTCATGCGTCGCGTGCGATGGCGAAGAACCCCGGCCCGACACGCGGTCATATCGTGCTGTTCAGCGATGCGTGGGTTCCCGACATACCGTATTGGGATTACATACCCTACCTGACAGCGAAAGCTGCGATTGATTTTCTTGCCCGTGTGTTTGCCACCGAGTTGGCGCCCCAGGGAATTCTTGTAAACGCCATCGCTCCCGGCCCAACCATGCGTCCGCCGCATATCAGCGGCGATCTATGGCAAAGCGAGGTTCTCGCACGTACGCCACTGAACCGCGAATCTTCGCCCGACGACATGGCGGAGGTGATTGTCGCGCTTCTCAAAAGCACTTCCATCACCGGCGAAACTATTCGCGTTGATGCGGGTGTGCATCTTGCCGGTCCCGGCCCAAAGCTCACCGATGACTAAGGTCGCGGTGTTAACCAGCGGGGGGCTCGACAGCGCTATTCTTCTAGCGGATGTAGCTAAGGAACAACAGGCTTTCCCTCTATACGTAAAAGCCGGTCTTGTATGGGAAGAACAAGAACTTCGGATGCTTGAGCGGTTTATATCGACTCTGGACAATCCTGCTATTCAGCCGTTGACAGTCATCCCTGCGCCGGTCGCCGCCCTGTACGGTGACCACTGGAGCCTCACCGGCGATTGGGTTCCCGAGGCGGCAACGGCCGCATCCAACCTCTTCCTCCCCGGCCGTAATGTGCTACTTCTTAGCTTAGCTGCGTTGTGGTGCAGCACACACGGCGTCTCCCGCATCGCTATCGGCACGCTGTGGGGGAATCCCTTCCCAGACGCTACGCAGGTTTTTTTCGACACATTTGCCGCGGTGGTTTCGAAGGGACTGGCTCATCCGATACGTATCGAGGCTCCATTCCGGAATCTGAATAAGGAAGATGTCATCAAAGCTCACGATGACTTGCCATTGGACTTAACATTGACCTGTATGGCTCCGCGCGAGGGCATACACTGCGGGGATTGCAATAAATGCGACGAACGACAGAGCGCCTTTAAACAAGCCGGCGTAAAGGATATGACTCGTTACGCCAAGATCAAGGAGCAGGCTTAGTGGACAAACATGAACAGGCCGCGCGACTCAACCCGCTCTTGCGCGAGGTACTGGAGCTCCTCGGGGAAGACCCCGACCGCGAAGGGCTTCGTAAGACGCCACAGCGGTGGGCGGAAGCTCTTCTTACATATACCGAGGGCAATCATATTGACCCCCAGGAGCACTTAAAGGTCATCTTCCAACTCGATGAGGACGACTACCCTCAAGATTCGGACGACATGGTTCTGGTGGATAATATCGAGTTCACATCCACCTGTGAGCACCACTTGGCTCCCTTTCGCGGGGTCGTGCATATCGCCTATATCCCGAATGCCAAGAAGCGTGTCATCACCGGACTGTCAAAGCTGTCGAGGGTGGTTGAGACGTTCGCCCGCAGACTCCAGGTGCAAGAACGCATGACCCAGCAAATCGCCAATGCGATTGACGAGCACTTGAAGCCACTCGGGGTTATCGTTGTCGTGCAAGCTATGCATTACTGCATGGTCGCCAGAGGGGTACAGCAACGGTCTAGCCTTTCGCTTACCACGGCGCGGCGTGGACTGTTTCATAGCAACCAAAACCTGGAGGCGAAGTTCCAAGCATATCTGAAGCTTCGCATGGACAGCTCGAAGGTATAGCTATACGTCTTAGTAAACCGCACTATTATGCGGTGGACAAGCAATAAAGAGTCGGGGTATCATCAGGCGGTTGCGCCTTGATTCATTGCACGCATGAGGGGCGGTCGAACGACCGCCCCTCATGTTATGTCCGACATCCGATGTAACGGTGTTTCTGCCAAATATGAAAGTCCATCTAATTGACGTTGACCCCAATGAACGCAGGCTGCTGACCTATACGTTCATTGCCCATGCTGTATCAGATGCTTGGCACATCCTTTATCCGTCACTCCTGTTCCTCATAGCCGTCGACTACGAAAATCTTTTCTTTCTTGCAGTGCTCGCCAATGTGGTCATAGCTTCCCGCGCCCTTGCCGGTGTACTCGCAGGGATTATTTCGGATAGGTACAACGCTCGCATTCTATACGCGGCGTTTGCGATATTATCTGCCGCCGGAAGCTTCATGGCCGCGGCCCCATGGGGTCCGGTCGGGCTAGCCGCCGGATTGTTCGTGCTGGGTGTAGGAACGGGTATCTACCATCCGGTCGGTCTTGCGGCAATCGGGCGGAATATCCGTCAGAAGGCTCCCGCGCTGGGCATTCACGAAATGGGCGGGCTCGTCGGGCTGGGTATTTTGCCGATAGCAATCGTCAGTATCGGTGTCCGGTTTGGATGGGAGTGGGGATTCGTACTGGCCGGATTCCTATCCTTGATTCCGCTTGTGACGCTGTTTCTAGCCCCTAAGGAGTTCGACCATCCGCCTAAAGCTGAATCCAGGCAGACCGTTTCACTCAAAGAAGTTGTCAGGCTCTTTACCCAGAAAAAGGTTATGGGAATCTATCTGACTGCAGCGTTTCTCGAAACTTCACAGATGGGCTTCACGACCTTTTTAACGTTGGCTATTGCCGATATCGGCGGCTTCGGCGAAAGGACCTTCCTCCAAATATCTATAACGGCGCTGTATCTCAGCTTCACTATCCTGATAGGTTCACCCGGGAGTCTTTTGGGGGGACGGCTGGGAGACAAGTTCTCACCGGTAAAAGTTCTTACCGTTCTCTCTCTCGTGCCCATCCCATTCCTGATTCTGATGGGTATGACAACAGGAGCGCTCTGGCTCGCCCTCGCCGCCGTGATTCGCTTTCCGTTCACGGCTATGTCGCCACTGGTCAACACGATGATTGCCCAGCAGCTTCCCGGCAATACGCAGGGCAAGGCTTACGCCATTTCGTACGGGCTCGGCCCTATCATCGCCGCACTAGTGGCTTTGCTCGCTGGAGTCATCGCAGAAGCGCACGGCGTGGAGTGGGTGTTTCCGTTGATGGCCGTGTTCCTGATACCGGCATCGCTATCCGCATTACTCATGTTGGGCTCATCAAAAGAAGAACGCATCGCAAACAAAGAAGCGGCAGCGACGGCTTCGCAGGGTTCCGACTAAGACACTTCGTGCTCGGTCAGTTTCTCCCAGTCGAATTCGACGCCGTGACCCGGCCTGTCCGAAGCGACACCTTCGCCGTTCTCGAACCGGAACGGGTGCACCATGAACCGGTCGAGCGGAAATCCGTGCAGTTCTAGGTATGACGCATTGGGAATAGCTGCAAGCAGGCTTACATGGATATCGTGCACGCCGTGTGAGGTCACCGGAAGATTGTACGCCTCGGCGAGTCGGGCGACCTTCATCCATGCGGTGATGCCACCGATGTTGGAGACGTCCGGCTCGGGAAACGCCGCGCCGCCACTGCCGATGAGTTGCTGAAATTCATACAGCGTGTGCATATTCTCACCGGCGGCGATTGGCAATGCGCCCTCCCTAGCGATACGAACGTGCCCCTCGATATCGTCTGGAATCGTCGGCTCTTCCAACCAGTACAAACCATATTCAGCGAGGGCCTTCGAAGCACGGATGGCCTGGGCAACAGTCCAGCCCATGTTGGCATCCACCATGAGCGGAAAGTCCTTTCCGACTATCCTCCTCACCGTGGCGACCCGTTGTACATCCTCCGACAGGTTCTCCCTTCCCACCTTCATCTTGATGGCCTTCAACCCTCTTTCCAAAAACGCCTGAGTCTGCGCCTTCAGTTCGTCCGTGGTGAAGTACAGGTCCACGCCACCTGCGTACGCTTTCACCCGGGGATTGTTTCCACCTAGCAACCGCCACAAGGGCTCCTCTGCCACCCGGCCCTTCACATCCCATAGAGCGATGTCTACGGCCGACATAGCCAGGGCTAACACGCCGCCACGGCCAACCCAGTGCGCCCGCCACCACATCTCTTGCCACAGTTTTTCCGTTTGCCGAGGGTCGGCACCCATCAGCACAGGGATAAGGTCGTTTTCTATCAGGGCACGAATCGCCGCACCGCCGACGTCGACCGTATAGGTATACCCCATGCCTTCGATGCCCTCATCGGTCGTTACACGAACGGTGATTATTTGGAAGTGGGTAATATCTCCGTGTGTCGAATCGGACAGGACGGTGACAAGTGGAATCCGATAGTGCTGGCAAGAAACGG
>JAQBWG010000149.1 GCA_027625225.1 Chloroflexota bacterium
GGTCTGTCCCCAAGGCTCTTCGCGAGCGGCGACGAGGGGCTTGTAGCCCTGCGCTTCGAGGGCGACTGTGGCTGCGTCGACATCGGCTACGTCGAACTCGAGCCAGGCTTGGGGCACGGGCAGGTCGCCAGGCCATTCGGTGGTGCCGAAGCAGGACTGCGCGGCCTGGGAGAGTGGCCAGATGGCGAACTGCTTGACGCCTTCGAGCTGGTCGGTGTGGAGGTAGTTGTTTTCTTCTTTGAAGGGGATGCCGAGGGTTTCGCGGTAGAGCTTCGTTGACGCGTCGTGGTCGTGGGAGACGGGGCCGAAGCCAGCGACGAACAGGATGTCTATGCCTTCGAGTTTCGCCATGAAATCAGCCTCCAAGGGATGTGGCGGAGAGAGTGGGATTCGAACCCACGGTTCCTGTTACGGAACACACGCTTTCCAGGCGTGCCTGTTCGGCCACTCCAGCATCTCTCCGCGATAGGTCCGGCCTACAAAATATGGTCCGGCGGAGAGAGTGGGATTCGAACCCACGATAGAGTTGCCCCTATACTAGTTTTCGAGACTAGCGCCTTCAACCACTCGGCCATCTCTCCCCGCGTTGGGATTATCGCATCGTAGCTACGGCTACTCTTCGACGATTTTGATGTGCAGTTCTTTGAGGTGTTTGTCTTCGACGACATCGGGCGCGCCGAATAACGGGTCTACGCCGGCCTGGGTTTTGGGGAAGGCCATGACGTCGCGGATGGACTGCGCGCCCTTGGAGAGCATCATGGTGATGCGCTCGATGCCTCCGGCGAAGCCGCCGTGCGGAGGTGCGCCGTATTCGAAGGCTTCCAATAACTGACCGAAGCGGTCTTGCGCTTGCTCGGCGGAGTAGCCGAGGACTTTGAAGACGCGCTCCTGCAGGTCGCGTCGGTGGATACGGATGCTGCCTCCGGCGAGCTCCATGCCGTTGGCGGCGATGTCGTAGGCGTTGGCATGGACGGCGCCTGGGTCGGTTTCGAGCAGGCCGATGTGTTCGTCTTTGGGTGCCGTGAAGGGGTGGTGGACGGCGTCCCAACGGTTCTCGTCCTCGTTCCACTGGAAGAGCGGGAAGTCGATGATGAAGACGAGGGCAAGCTCGTTAGGGTCTACGAGTTCAAGTTTGTGACCGAGATGTGCGCGAAGCTGGCCGAGTACGGTGTGGACGGTGTTGGCAGGGCCAGCGGCGATGAGGATGAGGTCGCCGGGGTTGGCGCCGACGGTTCTGGCGATGGACTGTATCTCTTCGAGGGCGAGGCCTTTTCCAGCGGAGGACTGGACGTCGTCCCCGGTTAAGGTTTCAACCGAAGATGCGGTCGACTTGAGGGCGATGGTGACGAGGCCCTGGGCGCCGAAGTTACGGGCGAGGGTGACGAGGTCGTCGGCCTGGCGGCGGGTGCCGTCGCCCATGCCGGGGGCGGCGATGGCTTTAATGACACCCTTGGAGGCGATGACGCTCTGGAATACGCGAAATCCGGTACCCGATAACACGTTTGTGAGGTCGGCGAGGTGCATCTCGAAGCGGATGTCGGGGCGGTCGGTGCCGTACTTCGCCATAGACTCGGCGTGCGAGATACGCGGGATGGGCGTACGCACGGTGAGGTGCGGCGCGAGGGTTTTCACAAGGGAGACGTGGAGATCTTCCATAAGGGCGAGGATGTCCTCGCGGTCGACGAAGCTCATTTCGAGGTCGAGCTGAGTGAACTCGGGCTGGCGGTCGGCGCGCAAGTCTTCGTCGCGGAAGCAGCGGGCTATCTGGAAGTAGCGCTCGAATCCGGAGACCATGAGGAGTTGTTTGAGCTGTTGGGGCGACTGTGGCAAGGCGTAGAACTTGCCTGGGTAGACGCGGCTGGGGACGACGTAGTCGCGGGCACCCTCGGGGGTGCTTTTGATAAGGATGGGGGTTTCGATCTCAGCGAAGTCACGCTCGTCGAGGTAGTCACGCATGAATTTGACGATGCGATGCCGGAGCAAGAGGTAGTCGCGCATGACGGGGCGGCGGAGGTCGAGGTAGCGGTATTGCATACGCAGGAGTTCGTCGACCTGGGCGTCTTCGTTGATGTAGAAGGGCGGAGTCTTGGATTCGGCGAGGACTTTCAACTCTTTGGCGAAGACTTCGATTTCGCCGGTGGGCAGATTATCGTTTCGGCTGCCTTCAGGGCGAAGCGAGACTTCGCCGACGATTTGCACAACCCATTCGGAGCGCAGACGCTGGGCGTCGTTGTGAGCGTCCGGTGCCAGCTCAGGGTTGAAGACGACCTGGGCAACGCCTGCGCGGTCGCGCAGGTCAATGAAAATCAGGTTGCCGTGGTCACGGCGGCGGTGCACCCAACCGGCGAGAGTCACGGTTTGGCCAGCATGTGCGGCGCGCAAATCGCCCGCGTTGGTTGTTTTCAGCACGCAAACACCTTCGTAGAGCCTTTCAATACAGGGATGGTAGGAGAAAACTCCTCGAATTGAAAGGACTGCTCTTGTGAATATAGTCGCCGGTCAGGGTGACTAGACGGCTACCCCGTACGCCCTCTTTTTATTGGCGAGGTTTATGAAGGTTTCGGAGCGGCGTATACCGGGAATAACGCCAATCTTGGTCCTCAAGAACACACCCAAATCTTCGGCAGAGGGCAGTGCGGCCCAGGCGAAGATGTCGTACCGGCCAGCGGTAAGGGTAACCCAGTTAATCTCCCGAAGGGCGGCGAGTCTGTCTGCAACCGAGTCTGTCTTATCAGGGTCAACCTGGATGCCAATAAGGGCTTCGGAATGATAGCCGACCTTTGCGGGGTCGGGGAGCGCAACGACTTGAATAAGTTTGTCCTGAACCAGTTTTTTGAGGCGGCGGCGAACGGTACCTTCACTGACGCCTACTTTACGGGCGATACCAGCATTCGAGGCCCTGCCATCCTCTTGAAGTAGCTCAATAATCTTTGTGTCTAAGGCATCCATAATGAAAGTAGTGAACCTCCTAAAAGTTCCTGATTTATCGGGGATTGTGAAAAGATTCTCTAATGTTACATTCTGTTCCGAATCAATGTCAAGAGGAAGGAAGCGTGTGCAAACAGAGAGAACTAGAGGTGATTATTTCACATGTACGTCTTTGTTTTACGAATAGCATCTATTCTGTGTCGTCAAGCACCCAAGCCTTCAGGCCAGCGTTCTTGTGGAGAATCGTTCACACAGAATATCCAACAATTGGAACAGACCGGCCGGAGCCGGTAAAGAATTCGCCACGCACTGCCTATTCTATCGCACCCGGTTAAGTCCTACCAAGAAGGCGACGATAATTCCAAACAACCACCATAGTATGAATGCGTCTACAGTGAGTGTCGTAGCAATGACCGCGATGACGATGCCTGCCGAAACGATTACTTGAAGGGTCCGACCTCTGCGACGGTTCGCCGCGAGGCTGACGACCTCTCCTATCGCATACCCGAGTCCGGCGAATAGCAGGGTGCTTATCCAAAGACTCCCTCCTATGCCACTGAGCGTCAGGAATCCGAGAAGAACTCCACCGACTATAGATACAACAAGGGCGGCGCCGACGGCTTTGTACAAAAGGGTGCCGGACACTTCGTAAAGGATAGGTTTCCGAACGTTGGCGCATTTGGAGCAACGGGCTCCGACGTTGGTGTGCACGAGGCAGCGGGCGCAGATGGGATCGTCGCATTTTCCACAACGCAGGCCTGTCTCGACATCGGGATGCCTGAGGCAATACATCGGTCCAGACTGCGTCATAACATCAACCCCCATCCGTTAGATGGGAGGTTCAGCCACCTGGGGCCTACGTTTAACCCAGTCGTTTCTTCTTGGTACATCTCTATCCCATAGTACCCTGCAGAAGAATACGATGGAGAGCGGATAATTGTTTCGTGGCGATTCCCAGTTTGCCGTCAGGCGCTTGGCTAACAGCAAAAGACTCATCCCGATACATGCATAAATGATTTCGGGCGGCCTGCCGAAGATAAGGGCGAGCACGGGTAGAGACACCATTGCGATGAACGTCCAAAACCCGAGTTCGTTGAATAACACCCTCCCCAAAAGCCCCATGACGACGGTAAGGATGAGGAACTCGGGCCACATGAGATAGCCCAACACAACGCCGATGGTGGTGGCTACTCCCCGTCCGCCCGTGAAGCGGATGTAGGGCGACCAGTTGTGGGCGAAGACGACGGCGAGACCCGCCGCGGCCTGCACCCAGGGTTCCTGGCCGAGCAGTTTAAGCAGTAGTATGGGGAGCGTTCCCTTGCCGATGGAGTCGAACGTTCCAAGCAGCATGGCGACGGTGCGTCCGGTGTGGGGCATGAGGTTGGATGCGCCGACGTTGCCGGAGCCGTATTTACGGATATCAATGCCGTATTTGTAGCGTGCAAGGAGGTAGGCTGTGGGAATGGAACCCCACAGATAGGCTGCTGCAATGAGTAGTATCGAAGTCCACACTAGGGGGAAATCAGCGCCTCGTCGCTAGCTTCTGGTGGAATTCCTTCAGTTTTTCATAGGTGGTTATAGGGGGGCCAACGGTTCCAGGTTCAGGCTCTCCGGGGTTGCCGGAGGCGTGGTAGTCACTGCCTCCCGAGGGGATGAGACCCAGCTCTTTTGCAAGTCCGGCCAGCCATTCGACCTGTTCCGGCGTGTAGTCGCCGTAATACACTTCGATGCCTGCGAGGCCGGCTTTTTTCAATTTACTCAAGATATCCCGAAGCTCACCCACTTCGCCTCTGGAGGACTTAGCGGCGGAATAGGTGGGGTGGGCCATGACGGGCACGGCACCGTTGGCTAGGACGAGACGAACGGCGTCTTCAGGCGTGAGCTTGAGGCGTTCCGTGTATGCGGGGCCGTTTCTACCGAGGTATTTGTCGAAGGCGTCTTTGGGGTATTTAACGTATCCGGCTTCGACCATTGCCTGGGCGATGTGCGGGCGGCCTATAGAGGCATCGCCGGCCAGTTCCTGTACCCGCTCCCAGGATACGGGCACGCCCAGTTCGTCGAGTTTTTCGACCATGGCTTGCGCCCTGCCCTGCCGGCCTTCACGCATATTGGATAGCTGTTTTTGAAAGACTTCGTCGCCACGGTTTATAAACAGGCCGAGCAGGTGTATCTCCGAACCTGGGATGTCGGTGCTTAGCTCGACACCAGGGATAAGGGTCATCTCAGGAAATTCCTTAGCGGCGGCGAGGGCTTCTTC
>JAQBWG010000150.1 GCA_027625225.1 Chloroflexota bacterium
ACTCGACCCCTTCCGGCGTCACCTCGGCGATATGCGGCGTTAACACAACCTGCTCACACTGCACGATAGGGGCATCATTTCCAATCGGCTCTTTGTCAAACACGTCTATCCCTGCTCCCCCCAGATGCCCCGAATTCAACGCCTCCACCAACGCCGCCGTATCCACCACCTCCCCGCGCGCCACATTCACCAACAACGCCCCCTCCTTCATCATCGCCAGCTCTTTTTTGCCTATCAAATGCCTACTCTCATCGCTCAGCCGCACGTGCAAACTCACCACATCCGACTCACGGAGCAGTTCATCAAGCGGCACATACGCCACGCCCAGCT
Organism: Chloroflexota bacterium; assembly: GCA_027625225.1. Classification (GTDB taxonomy): domain Bacteria; phylum Chloroflexota; class Dehalococcoidia; order Lucifugimonadales; family VGZR01; genus VGZR01. Next base: position 331 of record JAQBWG010000150.1, read on the forward strand.
TCTTCGCCCGCTCCTTGTTCGGATTGAACGTCCACGCCACCACCCGCATCCCGAAGGCGTTCCCCAACCGCGCCATCTCCGCACCCGTATCGCCCGTGCCCACCACGCCCAGCGTCTTCCCTTGCAAGTACACGTTATCCATCTTCGCCCACACGCCCCGCTTTAGCTGGCTCGTCTGATACGCCAACCGCTTCGCCACCGCCAGCATGAGCGCGAATGCGTGCTCCGCCACCAGTTTCGCCGTCCGCCCGGGCTGGTTGCACACGGTAATACCCAGATCCCTGGCCGCCTCTAGGTCAATCATGTCCGTACCTATCGAGCACGTTGCAATCAGTTTCAACTTCGGCAACTGCTCCATCTCAGCCCTTCCCCACTTAACCGCACCGCGTGTATTCAGGATGATATCGGCGTCCTTGACCCGGCGTAGCTGCTCTTCCTTACTCCCTGGCCTGTCCGTGTACATAGTCAGATTTCCGTACTCTTTGATACGGTCTAGCTGTGCCGAACCCTGCATTTGGGGCGGTTCGTCACCGGGGATTACCATCACCGGCTTTCCTATCGAATTGCTCATACATACCTCCCGAAGTTCGTGAATACATATAGGTCACAACGTGTCTCCGCAGCCGGATTAACAAGCCATGCAAACGCAAATCCTATTGTATAGATACGACACCTTAGTCTAAAGTGATGGGATGATTTATCTACGAAGGTCTACCGCGATCTTCCTTAGTATCATATTCTTCGTTTTGCTCGTGCTCACGGTCATCGTCACGCAGGTCGTCCTGAAAGTGCTCGACCCGGAGTTCTACAAAGAGCAACTGGTAAAGACGAATGCCTACGAGTTTCTTCTGACCGACCTGGTCACCACCGTGGTAGAAGATGCGCGACGGCTTCCGGCGGAAGATTTCACCGAACAGCTTGATGAAAACCCGATAGTGCTTTCGGGTCTGTCTACCGAAGAAATCGTGGCTTCGTTCAACGCCATGGCGCCGCCGGAGTGGGTTCAGCAACAGGTAGAGGAGATCATTGACCAAATCGGCGGGTACGCGGTGGGAACCCGTGACGGGTTTGTGTTGGAGCCCCGCCTGGGAGAGCAAGCAACCATCATAGTAGACGAAGCCCAGCAACTGCTGTTGGACGCGGATGTATACAACCTTATTTTTCAGCAAGTGATTGATCCGTTCGTAGAGGAGAGTATTGGCGAACAGGCCCCGTTGGGAATCGAATTCTCGTCCGAGCGCCTGAGCGATGCTGTCCACAAAATCATCACCCCTAACTGGTTGGCCCAGCAGGTAAACGATGCGATTGACGAGACTACCCCTTACTTCACCGGGCAATCCGATGAATTCGAGTTGCGAATCGACCTTGCAGATCGTGTGCCCATAGCTCAAGCTGAATTAAAAGCCCTTCTCCGTGATGAAGACGCCTACGAAGTACTCTTTTCTGAAGTTGTAGAACCTCAAATCGCTTCGTCGCTGGGGGAGTTGGTGACGTTGCCGGAAGGCATCACGCTCACCCGGGCCGAGGTCACCGCAATTCTTCGAGCGGTTGCACCTCCGGAATGGGTGCAGATACAGGTGGAAGCCCTTATAGACGCAGCGGTCGAATACATCCTGGGCCAAACCGACACATTCTCGATTGAAATATCACTGGCCGAGAATAAGCTTGCCGCAGCGGTCGTACTCGAGGAGCTGGCCGAACAGAAGCTGGACGAGTTGTTCATGACCCTCCCGGACTGCACGACCTCAGAAACGATCGAAATCGCCACTGACTACGCGACTGCGGGAGGATTGCCGGGAATACCTCCTTGCCTTCCTGCAGAAGACATAATTAGCAGAGAAGACCTTCGAGCAGCAATCCCGCTAGACTTATCCGACGCCGTGAACGAACTCGTGCTTGGCCAACTTCCCGACTCGATAGCTTTTGATGAAACTCTTTTAAGGGATCAATTTGGCGGGTCGGAAGAAGGCAACAGCGGTTCGCAGAGTGGAAACGGTTCCGGGAATGGCGGGGGGGAAACAAACCCGCTCGAACGCCTTGACCAAATACGAGAGTACGTTCAGGAAGGATTTACTTATTCGAGCGACGACCTGAGAGAAGACTTTGGAGAGGATGTGGCGCGGCTAGACGACGTCAGGGAGATTCTTTCCGACGAATGGAGTTATACGCACGAAGACCTGCGACAGGATATTTTCGATAGTGGTGGGCAAGAGGCACTCGATCGGTTCGACCTGGTGCGGGACAACTTAAAGCTGGCACGCCAACTTTCGTGGTTGCTGTATCTCATCCTCGCCCTCGTCCTAGTCATGATTGGCTTCCTGGGTGGACGCCGGTGGCGCAGCAGGTTCATGTGGGCCGCCGCCCCGCTCGTGCTGTTCGGACTGATTTTGGTCATTGCCTTCGGTCCCGTCTATTCATGGGCTTTCGACAGCTACGCAACGCCAAAAATCAACGAGCTGTTTAGGGGCAATTCCGATAACGAGAATAATCCGGGACAGCAGGAAGACCAGTTCTTCCAGACCACAACCCTGGCAAAGAACAAACTCTTGGACGTTGCCGAAGTCATTCCGGGAACTTTTACCACCAATATCCGAAACTTCGGACTCATCATGCTGGTCATCGGCCTGGTCATGATTCTGGGTGCGTTCTTTTGGCCCAAGGCTTCCGGCGGCAGACCGCGGCCGCGCGCTCCAACGCCTACGCCTGCTTCTTAGTGATTCATGGGGTAAGCGACCGGCAGCCCGTTTTCCATCCGGACTTTAATAGCGAAGTTCCGTGAGTCTATCTCTAGGGCTATTTCTTTATCCCTGGGGTGAAAGTGCTCAAGCGAGGGGTTACCGTATTTTTGCGATTCGGCCCCGGCCAGAATGAGTTTTCGCACAGCATCCTCATCCACCGAACGGCCTTCCAGACGATTCTTCAGCAGCATGGCGCACTGCTCGTCCTCATCGGAACGCACCACTCCTGACGCACCCATCGCCACGATGGTTACCACGTCCGGCTTTGCAGCAAGCACCGCATGCACCGTGGCGTCGGCGATAACGAGCGACCCCGCGAAGATACGCTCGGCTTTCGTCGCACTGGCAATGCCTACGGTTCCGGCACGGGTGGACTGAGCGATGACCAGCCCCTCAACATCGGCCTGCGAGATTTCGTGAGGCGAGTTGCCGAAATCGAAGCCGGTCGGCTTCTTTCCGCCCACCTCTCCCATGCATATGTGGGCGATGCCCTTGTCACGCAATTCCAACGCTTCCTCGACTTCGGCCACCATGACGATTTTTCGAGCACCCCGTTCGAACGCCACGGCCGCGGTTGTAAAGGCACGAAACACGTCTACGACGATTACCGTACCTTCGGCCGTGCGAGCGCCAGGGATGAGGCTGTCAACACGAACTTCCAATAACCTCTCCTATTGCGAAGTTTGGGGAATCGTACCCGCTCGCCGTTCAGATTTGCCACGTACACGCTTGGCGAGCAGAGCTTTGAGCGTGAGCACCGAATAGGAGACAAATGCCATTATCGCCAAAAGGCTCCATACGGAGCCAAGGCGCTTTTTCACGTCGAGGTAGGTGCGGTCGCCACGCATCAGCTTAGACACTGCATTCCATGTTCGTGGGCTTCTACGCGGGAGGCCGGCAAAGAAGCCGGGCATCGTATGAAACAACCGGTGTAGAGTTCGGCCAGCTTCCAGTTCGGGTACGAGCGTCATGTGCAATTCGGTCTCATACCCGTCAAGGTTAGGAACCGTACCGGAGACGTACGCTGCAAGATGCCGGGCGGCAACTTGACCGCTATAGATAGCGGCAAAGATGCCCTCGCCTGTAAGAGGGTCGAGCAGTCCCGCAGCATCGCCTACTGCCAGCGAATTCCGGTTGACCAGTCGGGAATGTTTCAACCTGACGGGCAGATAGTGTCCCCGAAGCTCAATCAGGTCTGCGGGGTCGAAGCCGTACGAACGTGTGAGACGGTCGAGTCGGGCACGCAGCGTCGGACCAACGGTGCTCCAGCCGCCTACGCCTATATTAAGGTGGTCGCCTTTTGCGAAAACCCATCCGTAACCCCCGGGCACATCGCCGATGTCGAACTCGATTGCTTCGCGCCACCGCCCGGCGATGTTCTCCGAACACGCGATGTTTCCCTCAAGAGCGACGCCCTTCTCGAACTTGGCCTGAATACCGGCGAGATTTGCCGTAACACCATTGGCACCGTCTGCCGCCACAAGCGCCTTGCTTTCGTACCATTTCCCGCTCGCCAAAATTTCAACGGTATTTTCAGTCCGCAGCAATTCTTTCACACCGGCATGAGGTACAAACGTAGTCCCCGCTTCTACGGCCTTTTCGACGAGAAACTGGTCGAGATGGCGACGCTGGGTAAGGTAGGTAACCACATTTGGAAAGGTGCGCCCGAAGCCGTCGCCCCGACGATACGAGATGTACATGCCGGAGATGGTGCGCTCGACGACTGGGGTCAGGTCGAACGGAAGGAGATTGGCTGCGCGGACGGTGACACCGCCGCCACATGGTTTATCGCGGGGGAACTCAGCCTTGTCGAGAAGGAGTACCGAGAGACCACGTGTAGCGCACTCATAGGCTGTGGTGCTTCCGGCAGGGCCAGCGCCCACAACTATGACGTCGTACATAGAACGAACGGCTAGTTCTGGATGCGGTTGATGACCGATATGCCCGGAATCTTCAACCGGATGACATAGACGGCGGGCGGCGCTGTGATGAACAACAACTTGGAGTCGAAGCCGTAGAAGGCGACGTTGGTGCACTGATGCGGAACGCTGATAACGCCGAGCGCTTT
>JAQBWG010000151.1 GCA_027625225.1 Chloroflexota bacterium
GTGTCCCGTCCGACTGGACGACGGACATGCCGATGACCAGGTCGCGGGGGTTGCCGTACTGCCATTTAAGCGGGCCAGCGGTGCCGATGGCGAGGGTGCCGCCGACGGTGGCGCGATCGGGCAGGGGCGGGTCTATTGCGAGGAACTGGCCGTGTTCGGCAAGCAATGTGCCGAGTTTTGCCATGGTTAGACCGGCTTCGACGGTGACGGTGAGGTCGCCAGGGTTGTGAGCGATTACGTTATCGAGGCCGGTGAGGTCGAGGGCGGTGTCGAAGGTCTTAGGCGTGTTGCCCAGAGCGATGCGAGTGCCGCCACCCCAGGGTATGGCAGTTAAGCCTTCGTTTGAGAGGTCTTTCAGTGTTTGCTGGAGTTCTTCCACCGAGGCGGGCTTGACCACGTTATTGGGCGTCATGCCGTCTATGGCATAGTCTGATGCGGTTCGGGTGGAGCGATTGGTCATGGGTGGTTAGATAAACGCTCCAGCACCGGTTTTAGCAATGGCACCCATCTGGGATATATCGACGCAGGAAGCGCCGGTGGGAAATATCTTGCCTGGATTGAATACATCACCGGTCTCGAAGGCGAGCTTCAAGCGGGCCATGGCGGCCATGTCGTCGTCGGTGAACATGAAAGGCATATATTCCTGCTTCTCCACGCCGATGCCGTGCTCGCCGGAGAGGACGCCGCCGACATCCACACAGAGCTTGAGGATGTCGCCACCGATCTTGGTGATGTTCTCGACGTCGCCAGGTTTGCGCTCGTCGAAGAGCACGCAAGGGTGAAGATTGCCGTCGCCGGCGTGAAGCACGTTGGCGATGGGGTAGCCGGTTTCTTTAGAGATTTCTTTGATGCGGGCCATGACCTCGACCAGCTTAGTGCGAGGGATGGTTCCGTCTATCAGATAGTAGTTGGGTGCCAATCGGCCGAGCGCTCCGAGCGCGCCCTTGCGTCCGGCCCATAGACGCTCGCGTTGGGCAGCGTCTTCGGCGGTGCGAATCTCCACGGCGTTGTGGCGGCGGCAGACTTCTTCGATGAGTGAGGACTCCTCCTCTACGCTTTCCTTGAGGCCCTCGATTTCGACAAGCAGGATGGCGCCAGCGTCGGGGGGATAGCCTGCATGGACGGCAGGCTCTGCTGCTGCGATGGCGAGGTCGTCCATCATCTCCAAGGCGGCGGGGACGATGCCGGATGCGATGATGTCCGACACGGCAGCGCTGCCTTCGTCAAGGTTCTTGTAAGCGGCCACTAGCGTCTTGACCATCTCGGGTTGTTTAAGCAACCGGACGACGATTTTGGTGGTGATGGCGAGGGTGCCCTCGGAGCCAATGAGGATGCCGCGGAGGTCAAGGCCGGGTCGCTCCGGGGTGCGGCCACCGACCCAGCTAATGGCGCCGTCAGGCAGGACGACCTCCATGCCCAGGACGTGGTTGGTGGTGACGCCGTAGGCCAGGCAATGGGGACCGCCGGAGTTTTCGGCGACGTTTCCGCCGATGGTGCAGGCTTTTTGGCTGGAGGGGTCGGGCGCGAAGTAGAGACCATACTTGGATGCGGCGACGGACAGGTCGATGTTCACGACGCCCGGTTCGACGACGGCGATGCGGTTCTCGGGATCGATTTCCAGCACACGGGTCATGCGGGTGAGTGCGACCATGAGGCCGCCCTGGGTCGGGATCACGCCTCCGCTGAGTCCGGTGCCCGCGCCGCGCGGGATGATGGGGACGTTGTGTCGGCGCGCTATCTTTACGACTTGCGAGACATCTTCGGGAGTGGCGGGAAGCACGACGGCCAGCGGTAGCGCTTTGTCCACCGAGCCGTCGTATTCGAAGACGATGAGGCCTGCTTCGTGGTGGACGACGTAGTCGTTTCCGACAACGGACTTGAGTTCTTTGAAGAGTTTGTCGTAGGTCACAAATTCACTCGATGTTCTAACGTCTGACCATATTACGGAGTCCTATTGTACAGGCGCAAGGATATCTGTCGTCGTATAATGGCCGCCACATGGCTACACAGACTTGGGATAAGACTCTTCGGAATACCCTGCTCCTTGTTATTGGTGCAGGGATTTTTCTTATCCTGCTAATACCTTTGATTGTGACGGCATGGCCTCCAGAAGCTGTGTTCACACAGCTTGAAGGGCCAGCGGAACAATTCGGCAATCACGTGTTTCAACGGATATTCAGCGGCGGATTTAACACTTTTTTCCCGTACATCGTAGGAAAAGCGGTTTACGGTCGCATCATTATCGAGGTCATATTCGGTCTGTGGCTCGTCCTGGCCTTCCGTTTTCCTGAATATCGGCTCCGCCGTTCATGGATTATGGCTTTGTTTGCGTTGTTTCTCGGGGCAAGCCTTATCGCGGGACTTACAGGGGTAAGCATTAACCGGAGCCTGTGGTCTACCTACGAACGCATGCAGGGGATTATAGATTTGTTGCACTGGTTCGCGTTCACTTTGGTGGTGGCTACGGTGATACGGGATTTTAAGCATTGGCGCTGGTTATGGCATGCCAATCTGGTGGTAGCGCTTGTCGTGGCGCTTCTGGGTATCGGTCAATATCTGAGAATCGAATTCATGACCTATCTGACGTACATCGAAAGGATAGAGTCTACCGTTGGGAATCCAGTTTATGTTGGCGCAATCATGACTGTGAATATCCTAGTTGCGGCGGCGCTTTATGTCGGGACGTTCGAGGAGCGAAACGTTCCCAGTGATGGGGGAGCGCAGGCAGGGATGAGCAGGCGTCGACGCAAGGCTCTTCGGATGGAGCAACTTAGAGGCGATAATCGAGAGTTTGCGCGTATAGCCTGGCGGGCGTTCTATGTTTTTGTTATTGCGATATGTCTGTGGGCCTTGTTTCTAGCGGGAGCCCGAGGTGCTTTGTTTGGCTTGGCCGCAGGGGTAATCGCGTTTTTGGGAATGTATGTGTTGTGGGGCCGAATGAAGTGGGTAGGATATGCGGGGTTGGGTGGGATGGCTTTGCTCGGGCTTGTGGCTGTCTTGTTTTTCACTGTCGGCCTGAATTCTTCTTTGGTTCAGCGACTTGCGAATAATATCCCCATAGTTCGCGAACTGACAAAGTTTGATGACGAACAAGAAAACAGCGTGACCTCCCGATGGGTTTCGGTACGTATGGGTCTTAAGGGATTTGCTCAGCGACCTATCACGGGTTGGGGGCCGGAAAATTTCTCTGTTGCGTATGACCGGAATTTTCCTGCGTCTTCATTCAGTGCTGGAGTGGAATCTTTTGACCAGGCGCACAGTAAGCCTGTCGAAGTTCTTACTACGACAGGGATATTAGGATTTCTTCCCTGGGCAGCGATGTGGCTGTATATCTTCTGGGTTCTTGTGAGGGTTGTACGGGCGAACAGGAAGATGCCGCTTCAGATGTTTACTATGTTCATGGCGGCGGGTGTCGTGGGATATTTCGTCCAGAACCTGTTTCTTTTCGATACGCCTGCGACAGGTTTGCAATTGTATTTGCTGTTGGCATTTGTCGTCGGCATGGAAATCCGAATGCACGCAGCGCCTGAATTTTCAGATGCTGTGGAGGGCCTAGAAACGAATGCAGCACCTTCCAACAAAGATTCGAAGGTTTCGGATACGAAGCTGCGACCCGGATTCGTAGATAGGGCTCGTGCCTGGATGGACCGCATGGACATGCCGGCCGGGGTGGAGTTGGGCCCGGTGATTATTTTGATAGTGTTTGCGACGGTTTTCCTCAGCGTAAAACCGTTTAACGCAGCGGATGTGGCAGCCGAGCCTACGCGGTCTTGGGAGGTTCAGTTAGCTATTTATGAGGCTGCTATAGAGGGATTTCCACCGCTCGCAAACGAAATACGGCTGCGAGAGTTCAGTTTCGTAGCCGTGACATGGTTCCAGTTGGACCCGGCACGCCAAGAACTGGGTCTCGCTGAAGTGGAGCAGGAGTTCGAACGTGCCAAGCGTGCCGAGCCTGAGCAGTGGCGAGTTTACCTTGCGGTGGCGGCGGTATTTCAGAACGTAGGCTTAACCCTTCCTGACTCTGATTACACTGCGCGAGCAAGGGTAAATGTCGAGAAGGCTAAGGAACTCGCACCTGAGCGAATCGAAGTTAACAGGGCTCTTGTTCAGCAATATTTGCGTGAAGACAATATTGCTGATGCCGAGGGGGTCATTTGCGATTATCTGGAGAAAAACCGAAAGGCTCGTTCGCAATTTGTTGATCTTATAGATCTAATCGTAGCGTTGAATGCGCCAGAGATTCCATTGGACCCGGCCGAGGCTGATGAGCGGCCTATGCTAGATTGCGAACCACAAGAATGACGTCGCTAGTCGTGTAGCGATAAACGGCGGGTGTGTCCTTCTCTTCGTATAATGGCCTTTGATGACAACGACCAAGTCTTTCGAACATTCGTTACGTACTACTCTGGTAGTTGCTATTGGAGCGGGGCTTCTTTTAGTTCTTTTGACGCCGCTCATTGTAAACGCACCGCCGCTTCCCATCACGTATTTCCCGTTTGTGGTTGGCAAGGCTCTTTATTTCCGAACCATAACTGAGGTTGTATTCGGGCTTTGGCTTATTTTGGCCTTTCGGTTTCCGGAATACAGGCTCCCGCGTTCTTGGGTCATGATTACCTTTGCGTTATTTCTGGGTGCCAGTTTGATTTCGTCTTTTGCAGGTGTGAGCCCGACCCGAAGCCTGTGGTCTACCTATGAGCGCATGCAGGGTGTGATAGATCTGGCGCATTGGGTGGTCTTCGTCATGGTCGTTGCCACTGTGCTTAAGACATTCACTCATTGGCGCTGGTTGTTCAATGCCAACCTTGCGGTCTCCTTGCTTCTAGCCTTGCTTGGGATTCTTCAGGCTTTTGGCGTTGAGGCCAGTTATCTCATCTCCGCGGAAAGAGTAGGGTCGTCGATAGGAAATCCCGTGTATCTGGGCGCAATTATGGTCGTAAATGTATTCATTGCGTGCGCTCTGTTTGCGGCGACATTTGAGGACCGTAATGTGCCAAGCACTGAACAATCCAAGCCCGATAGCATGCGTCGGCGGCGCCAAAAAATGCGGCCTGTGAGGATGGAATCATTTACATATATGGTGCCTCCAGTTGCTTGG
>JAQBWG010000152.1 GCA_027625225.1 Chloroflexota bacterium
CGTGGGTGCCGGTACCGGCGCCGGAGACAATGCGGGGCGCGAGTCCGGCTTCGTGCAGCTTCTCGACCACACGAATAAGCGGCTGGTGATACCGGATGGAAAGGTCCTTGCGCCGGTCGTAGTCCACCGTGTTTTGGTGATTGCCGATGTAGCCCTGCAGCCCGGCGAACTCTAACCCATCGGTGTCTGCGACAGTACGGGCCAAATCCACCGCGACCTGCTCGTCAGCGATTCCGGTGCGGCCGCTGCCCACCTCGATGTCCACCAGTACGTTAAGCGGCTTGCCTGAACTCTTCGCCGCCCGGGCCAGTTGGGTAACATTAGCCGCATGGTCTGCGACAACGATGAGGCCATCGGCGCGGGCGTTGAGGGCGGCGAGGCGGTCGAGCTTGGGCTGGGTGACGACGGAGGTAAAAAGCATCACGTCGGAAAGACCGCCGTCGGACATGATTTCGGCCTCGGCCAGGGTGGCGCAGCAGGGGCCGCGTCCACCGGCAGCCATCTGGCGGCGGGCTATTTCGACGGACTTGTGTATCTTGGCGACCGGACGGACTTCATAGTTGTGGGCCTTGGCATGCTCGGCGAGTGAGGCGATATTGGCCTCCATGATGTCCAGGTCGAGCACCAGGCTGGGGGTGCCGAGTTGACTTCGTGAACCGGGCTTTCCGATGAGCGCTTCGTTGGGTCCGCGTGTTGGAAGTGCCATGTCGTCCTCCGTTGGGGTGTGCTTTCAGGATAGGCACACTGTACTGGGAGCGGCGAACCCCGTCAACTGTTATTTTCTACAGCGCCTTGACAAGCTACCGAGGGTGGCGATAGTTTTCGCGCGAAGCAAATGGTAAAAGCACGAGGAGGCATGAGATGTCAAAAGCAGACGAAACCGGGCAGGGTACGCCACAGAGTCCGTGGACGCTAAAGACCCCTAGCGGGCAGTCCGAGTTCCAAGCTTATCGGGACGAGGCTTCGAATCCCCCCAGCCTCGTTGTAGTGGTTGGCAAAACGGAACTCCGTTATCAACTACGATGCCTGGACGACCTGCACAAAATGCTCACGTCGCGGCGGGACTGGATGGAGCTGGGAAGCGCGGACGAACAGAAGTCTGCGAAGGAAGGGACAGTTGAGGAGTGGGCACGTTCGGCAAGTAATCCGGTCAAAGGCTGGTACGGCCTGAAGAAGGGGCTTCGTGGCCGCTTCGGGAACTACGTCCCTCCGGTGATGGAGAGACTAGGGCTGGCAGAAGTTGAACACAACCCCAGGAATAATCGGATGAAGGCGTTGTAAAGAAGGCTTGAACTAAGGACCGCGGCCCATGAGACGGGAGACGACAGCATAATCTTCCTGCGCCTCTTCTTTGCGGCCGAGCGACCAGAGGGCCATGGCGCGATGGTTATAGGCGTACCAGTAGTTGGGGTCTATTTCGATGCTTCTGGTGAAATCGGCGACAGCCTTTTCGTACTCGAACAAGTCGGAATACACCATCCCCCGGTTGTTAAACGCCTCGCGGTAGTCGGGGCGTAGTTCGAGGGCTTTGTTGAAGTCATCAATGGCGCGGTCGGCCTGCTGTTTAAGGCGGTACGCCGTGCCGCGGTTGTTGTAGACGACGGCGTCGCCGTCTTCCAGTTCGAGGGTACGGTCGTAGTCAGCGATAGCATCGTCGAGCTTGCCCCAGTCGAGATAGGCGTTTCCGCGCATGAAAACGGCACGCCGGTCGTCCGGATGCTGGGCGATAAGGTCGCTCATCTCATCCACAACCTGGGACATGTACTCTTCGTCGGAAATACGGCCTTTATTTGCGTCTTGCATGGTGTGATGACTTCCCAAACGGCTTACTGCTAAGATGGTACACCACATTTTAGACCGAGGAGGAACGAGCGATGAACCCCGTCGATCCTAACCAAGTACGTCTGACCGGCGAGAACTCCTTCATCCGTCTTTTAGATAAAGAAGGCGGCACCGAGACAACCCGTGTGAGCCACTGGCGCATCTTCCGCTCTCCCGCAGGGCCGGGCCATGTGATTTACATCAAGAGCGAAATCACCGGCGGCAACATCCGCATCTATTCCGACAACGTGGCGATGGCCCGCTGGCTGCAGGGTGAAATCGAGACGGCGCTGTTCCCGCCGTTCGGCGACCAGAGCATCCCCGTCATTGACGCGGAGTTCGCGCGGGTGGGCAACCAGCCTACCGTGTCGAGCGAAATAGCAGAGGCGGCGAACGACGACATCGTATCGCTCACCTGGCACGACATCGGCGAACCCTTCATCATCCGCTTCGAGGCCGGCTCGATGCCCAACACCAAGCACGGCGTGTATAGCTGTCTGATTCCCTGTGCATCGGCACAGGTGAGCATCAATGGCGTGGCGGCCAAAGGCACTCCCCAGCCGGAGGAGATGGCCGGACACATGAGCAGCACGGCATGCCTGGCCTGGGGCGAAACGTGGGTTCTGCCCAGGTAATACTCGTATCACACTGAAAACTCGAATGGAGGGTTCGTATGACCACCCCAATAGACCCGAATGAAGTGCGACTGGTGGGCGAGAATTCGTTCATCCGTCTACTTGATAAAAAAGGCGGGAAAGAAATCACCCGCGCGAGTCACTGGCGCATCCTGTATTCGCCGGAAGGACCGGGACACGCGCTGTTCCTGACCAGCAGCAACCTGACTGATGGTGACGTCCGTATCTACTCGGACAACATGGCGATGGCCCGCTGGCTGCAAGAAGACCTGGAGAGCATGTTCCTCCCCGCCTTTGCCGACAAAAACATCCCTGTCTTTGACGCGCAGTTCGATAAGTACGGCAACGCGTTCTCATCGTGGACCGAGTCGGTGGAGTCGGCCGCGGACGCCATTGTGCTGACATGGAGCGGACTTGCTCCGGAGTCGCTGATGGTGCGGGCCGGGCCGAACGAGCGTCCGAACCGTCCTTTGGGCATGTACAGTTGCTTCACCCCGGCCAAAGAGGGCCAGGTGGAGCTGAACGGCAGGTTCGCGGATGGCAAGGCATATCCGGACAAGCTGGGCGACAGCCCGAGCAGCACGGCGTGCCTGGCCTGGGGCGAAAGCTGGACCCGTCCCCGCTAGTCTTCCTCCCAAAAAGCTTAAAGCACAAGAGGCCCACCGGCTAGTCGGTGGGCCTCTTGTGCTTTGTCGAATTAATTAACTAAGAGAAGTTGTTTGAGGGCGCGGTTGATGAATGCGGTGTCGTCCGGATTGCGTCCGGGGCCGCCGCCGAGGTGTCCCCAGATGGTGGGCAACGGGAGTAGCTCCGCGTTAGGCATGTGACCGACCTCAATGGCGTTGTCGGCAACAGGGAAATACTGGTCGGTCTCCGATGGCATAACGATAGCCCTGGCCTTGATAGCGCCGAGGGCTTTATGAAAATCGCCGTTGTACAGCGGGTTGGCGCTGATGTCCGCGTTCTGCCAGCTCCACAGCATGGCCATGAGGTCGTTGGCGTCGAATTCAAGGAACCTTTCTTCCCATGCACCCACGATGTAGTCTTCGATAGTCTCGAATCCAAGGGCTTTTCGATAGACTTCTTCGCGATAGAAGGCTTGCGACGGCCCCCAACCAGCATACACACGGGCGAAGGCCCGAAGTCCTTTGGCCGGCTGAGCATCGTACCGGCCGTCTTTCCACGCAGCGTCGGCAGTGAGCGCCGCCCTGCCGCCTTCCAGAAACACGAAGTTGTGGCGCGAGGTTTTCGCGGAGCCGCACCAGGGCATGATGCGGGCAACCATGTCCGGAAATAGCGCACCCCAGTGGAACGTTTGTTGAGCGCCCATCGAGAACCCGCAGACCAGTTCGATGCGCTCGATACCGAACTTCTCAGTAACCAGCCTGTGATGGGCCATGATGTTGTCGTAAAGAGTGATATTGGGAAATCCAGCTTTATTCAAAGGCGTCGGAGTATTGCTGGGAGACGACGAAACGCCGTTGCCGAACATGTTGGGAACGATGATGAAGTACTTCTGCGGGTCGAGGGCAAGACCGTCGCCGATGAGCGGTTCGTTGTCGGTATGCTTACCGCTGTAGAACGTGGGGTAGACGATGGCGTTGTCCCGACGGCTATTCAGCGTGCCGTAGGTCTTGTAGGCCAGTTTGCCCTTGGCAAGCGTCCTGCCCGACTGTAGCTTGAAATTGCCGAGCTCGAATGTGTCGTGGTCTGGCAAAGCGTTCATTCGAGGGCAGCGATGGCTTTGACTTCGACCAGCCACTCAGGGAACGCAAGACCGCTTACGACCAAGAGAGTATTCGGCGGGTAGTCGCCTTTTGGAAACAACTTGGGGAAGAAAGCCGTTCGCGCTTCCAGAAATCCCGCTACCGATTTGCTGTCCACCACGAAGGACGTCAGCTCGACGACGTTGTCGAACGACGCTCCAGCGTCCGCAAGCACGGCGCCGATGTTGTCGAACACCTGGCGGGTCTGGGCCTTCACATCGCCCTCCCCCACGAGTTTGCCTGATGTGTCCAGGGCAACCTGTCCGGCTATGAACAGCATCTTCTTGCCGCTGGTGGTTACTCCTATCGAATACATACCCGCCGGTCCGGGGGCTTTATTCGGCTTTACGACCGTTCGCATCTGGACCATCTTCTTCTCCTCTATTCGATTCGATTTCGAAGGGTTACACGGCTTATGCCCAGGCCACACCCACGATGCTGGGTCTGTTGATGGGCGGGCTGATGGGCATGCCGAACCTCGTGACTTCTACCAGGCTAAATCCCGCCTTTTGGATATCGGCCTCTATGTCACGGTTGAGGTTACACCCCCGCGCCCACATCTTCCACATGGGATTAAGGACGTTCTGGAAGAGACGGGTCACACCTTTACCGGCGGCGACATGCTCGTAGAAGTAGAATGCCCCGTCCGGCTTCAAAACACGGTTGATTTCGGCCAATACTGCATTCAGGTCGCTCACCGAACAAAGCACGAGTGTGGACACGATGCTGTCGAAGCTGTCATCGGGAAAGGGAAGGATCTCGCCTTTGCTGGAAACGATTTCGACCTGTTTCCCCAGCCTGAAGACCCTCTTCTTTAGCTTGTTCCTCATCGCAGGGCTGGGCTCGACAAGGGTGAGGGCAAT
>JAQBWG010000153.1 GCA_027625225.1 Chloroflexota bacterium
TTGCTGTTTCGATTTTGATTACCGGAGCCGACCAAGCTACAGAAACAGTCCAAATCCTCGAAATCGTTCGATTGGCCAACAATAGTGATATGACCTACGTCCCCGGCCCTGAACCCATGCAACTATTGCGGTTCGGACTGCCTCCCGACGCCTTTGACCTGCAGGTGGATACCGGACTGCAACCTGCCGAAGTCTTTCAGGTAGACCGTGGATTCGCTGTTTCAGCCAGCGTTCCTCCCGGCGAGCATGAGGTGTTGTACTCCTACAGCATTCCCTACACCGGCGGCACCCTCAGTTTCGACAAGAATTTTGGATACGGCGCCGGTCAAATCCGCATCGTTGCGCCACAGGCAGCCATGAACTTCGAAGTCGAGCCGTTGGGCTCACCTGAATTGCTGGACATCGGCGGCCTGCCGTACCATGTGCTGGAACGTAGCGACGTGCCCAGAGGCACCATGACAACCTTTACATTCACAGGCCTACCCGAATCCACCTTCGGCGAGCGTGTCGGTCGTAATCTCGACAACATCCGTTGGGAACTCGCCGCACCCGTCACCCTCGGCGTTGTGCTGTTTGGTGTTGTCGGCTTTGCCGTCTTCTGGAAGACACGTTTTCGAGATGATGGCGATGAAGGAGAAGAGCCTCCGCTCGATGAGCGGGAGCTCGTTCTAAACATGATTACTGACCTGGATGAAGAACGGAAAGAAGGCGGTATGGATGAAGAAGACTATCGCCGTCGCCGGTCATTATTGACCACCCGGCTCAAGGAGATTCGACGCCCCGTCGGTGCGGACGAGTAAACTTACCCTAGTACGAAGTCGCCGCCGCCTCGTCTGCAGACTGTTCGGCTCTTCCTGTGTACTCCGCCGCAAGCAAACCCATCACCACCGAGTCGAACCGTGAACCCTCATGCGGCCTGCTCTTGCGCAGCGTGCCTTCGTGGGTGAAGCCCATGTGTTTGAAGATGTTGCGCGCCGCCTCGTTATACTCCGGCACATCCGCCCATATCCGGTACAGCCCCCATTCGGTGAACGCCAGTTCAAGCGTCTCGGTGACCGCAGCCGTTCCTAACCCTTTATGCCACTTGTCCTTCCGGCCGATAAGGATGGAAAGCTGGCCATCTCCGAGAGCCTCTTCGATGGCGACATGCACCTCGCCTATGTGTTCGCCTTCCGGCGTATAGATGGATAGGATGCGGTGCTCCGGATTGCCGAACACCCGCTCCCACTCATCTTCAGAGGCCTTGACCACTTCCTCGGGCTGATACCCAAGATGGGCGGGGTCGCCGTACGCATACCTGCCGAACCAACTGCTGGAAACCTCGTCATCGCGCAGCCATACACGGATGCGTTCTACGTCTTCACGACTAACTGGTTGGAGGACTACCTTTCCCTGGGCCATCTCCACCTCCTTAGGGGCGTGAGCATGGTCGGCTTCAGCCGCTCTGCTGAACTATCCTGGACTTGGAATGGGCCAGCATTATACCAGACCACAGACTAGCTACAATTTCGACTCAGGCCAGATAGATACCGTCCCGTACACCCCGTCGTATCCGGGTACGATTTCGATGTCGCCCGCCCGCACCCGTCGCACACCTTCGGCTATCCGGTCGTCACCGCAGGCCGCGATGTCGGTCAACGGCACCTGTGTGAGGATACCCACCTCGCCGCCGAGTTCTGCGATGAGCCGGTCGTACGCCGTTCGCACCGTCTTCGACGCCACACCCTTGCCCTTCGCCTCGGCTACGATTTGCAGCAACCCCACCAGCGACCTGTACGGCGGCCGGTTCGTGCTACCCCGCGTGAACCCGTCCTCGCTTCGTTGCGTTTGTACTTCACGGTCGCTCAACTCCTCGATGCGCTGCGCCACACCCAGCGTCAGCGGACGCCTGCATACCGGGCACCGATCGTCGTCGGGCACCTTGCCCGGTTCCAGCACCACACCGCACGCCCGGTGCCCTGAAAAGTGGTACATGCCTTCTTCCGGGAAGAATTCAATCGTGTGCTCGATAGCCTGCGACTTCAGCGCCTTCAGCAGGCCCGAATAGCTCGGCTTACCCGGAAACGCCGTCAGTTCCCGTGCCATCTTCTGCGGAGAATGTGCGTCCGAGAACGACACGATGCTCACCGCGTCCAGCGACGACACCGACCAGCACATCGCAGGGTCGGCGGATAGTCCCGTCTCCACCGCTGGCACTAGCGCCGCCGCGTCCTCGAACGCCTCCTCCAGCGAATCGAAGCCCGACTTCGACCCGTACAGCCCGTACCACGGTGTCCAAAGGTGTGCCGGGATGGTGAAGCACAGCGGGTCAATATCGTGGAGTCGCAGCACCAACTCACGCGGCAGCATCTTCAGCATCGGCCGCCCGTCGCTTCCTAGCTTACCCCGCGTGATTAGCATCGCGTTGATGCGCTCCGCCGCTTCCAGGCTCGGCGCGAACATGAGCATGTGAACCCGCCGTCCCCGTCCGCCCTGTCTGCCGATGCACGCTACCTCGGTGCCCAGCACGAACGTCGCCCCGTCATACTCGTGCAAACCGTCGCCGACCGGCTTCAGCTTGCGTTTCGTTTCTTCGAACCACACCGGATGGGTGAAATCCGCGCTTGCCAGCAGGTCGATGCCCTTGATTCTCGCCCAACTGGCCAGCACTTCCAGTGTGAGGTACTTGCTCGTCGCCCGTGCGAATGATGAGTGAAGGTGCAGGTCGGCGTAGTACGTCATGAGGATGATGTCAGGTCGAGTACATAGCCGGAAATCACCACACCCGATCCGACCTGGAAGTCGTATTCCGGCGTCCGTATAAACCCCGTGCGCTCGTACATCTTTCGTGCTGTATCCATCAGTATCGTCGTATGCAGACCTATGTGCGTCATACCGTACTCACGACTTCGACGGATGCACTCGTCCATGAGCAGCTTCCCAACGCCTTTACCGCGTGCGGATGGGTGTGTACCCAGAAGCCTGATTCCTGCCCAGTCTTTTGGCCAAGCCTCGTTGTACGAGTTTTCCAGGTACAGAGTCACGGTTCCAGCGAGGCTGCCGCCGAGTTCAGCAACGATGGTTAAGGCTTCTTCCCAGCGGCCCTGTACATCTCTCAGGTTATCCGAGTAGCCCGTCCATGCTTCGGGCGGCATCCGTGCAGCGTACTCCTCGTAGGACTTCAGCAGTAGCTCGCCCACCGCTACGATTTCATCGGGCCGTGCGTCTCGAATGTGCAGTTCAGAATTATCGGACATGCGCCTTGCTACTTCGTGGCTGCCCGCACGCCCTCGACCAGTTTCGCTATCTCCGCCTCGGTGTTGAAGAACGCCAGCGACACCCGAATTCCCGGGGGATACCCGATAGCCCGTATGAACACTTTACGCTTCGTCCACAGGTCGGACACCACCGCCGCTGGCTCTTTGCCGTCCACTGTGAACGTCACCAGACCCGAGCACTCCGGCCCTTCCATCGGTGACGTGACCTTTACACCTGGCACTGCCGACAGCTCTGACTTGAGATGCGATGCCAATTTGAGACTTCGCTCTTCGCTGGCCTCCGCGCCGTTCTTTAGCGCGAATCGCACCGCCTCCAGATAGCCCGCGCGTATCGCCGCGCTGGTCGTGCTCACCCTGAACTTGTCAATCTCGTTGGTGTTGGGCTCGAAGTTGCCCTTTTCGTCAAAGCTCTTGGCGAACCGGTAGCCCACGCGCACCGGACGCACCTTCGGAATCATGTCCTTGCGGATGTACAGCGCGCCCGTGCCGTCCGGCCCCAGCAGCCACTTATGTCCTGGCGTCGAGTAGAAGTCGGCGCCGATATCCTGCATGTCCAGCTTCACGTGGCCCGGCCCCTGCGCCGCGTCCAGCATTACCATCACGCCGCGCTCCTTGGCCATCTTCACTATTTGCTTTGCCGGCATCCGCAGTCCGCAGGAGAACTCGATATGGCTTAGGAATACCATCCTCGTTTTTGGTGTAAACGCCGCTTCCAGCTTGGACAGGATTTCGTCGTGCGTGGAGTTGGACGACAACTGCAGGATGTTCAGTTTTACGCCCGCCACCTTGGTCAGGTTATAGCAGGGAAGAAGCACCGACGGATGCTCCAGATTGCAGGAGATAATCTCGTCCCCCGGCCTCCAGTCCAGCCCCGGCAGCACCACGTTCAGCCCGTCCGTCGTGTTCTCGGTAAGTAAAATCTCTTCCGGTGATGCGTTGATGAGCTTGCCCAGCGCTTCTTTCGACTGCTGTTCGATGGCCGCGCCGCTCTCCAGCACCTCCGGCGTGCTCGGCCCATTGTAGCTTTCGTACTCGAACCGCTCCTGTACCGCTTTCACCACTGATATCGGCGACGGCCCGTCCCAACCCGTGTTGAAATAGGTCATCTTCTCTGTGGCCGGTATTTGCTTACGTAGCGCTTCTACATCCAAAGTCATCATTCACCATCCAACTCAAATTAATTTCCGAGTATGCAGGATTGCTATCCCTGCACCCTATCGAAGGGTCTTTTATAGCGGCAACGATACCGTTCGGCGTTCTTGAGCGCTTCGAGTGACGGCCTCCGTGAACTCCATGTACTTGACCCCGTCCTCGAACGACGTCAGTCGTATCTTTTCCTTGCCCCGTATCGCGTTGATGAACTCCTCCTCCACACGCCAGTCGGCCTGGTCCTTCGCCGGAATCTTGATGGGAGCTAGTGCCTTGTCCTTACGCTGACCGCCCGATAATGTCATCGTCGGCACATCAAGATGCAGTGTCCCTTCCGTGCCGAACAGCCACACCTGGTCGCTCGGTGCGTGGCCAGTGACAGACGAGAATCGCATCCGCGCCACCGGGCCGGACGCCATCTCCGCCAGTACCTCGACGTGGTCGGGTACGGTGATGATATGCCTCTCTCCGTCTCCGTCTTTTAGAGAAGGCACTGTCACACGTGTTATCGCCGACACGCTCGATGCCGGTCCAACCCAGCGCATGAGTGTCTCGTACCAGATGCCCATGAACATGATGTTGTAGCCGGAGAAATCCCGGTTGTACCGCCAGTGCATTGGCGCCCCGTAGTTTGCAAAGCTGCCCAGGTGTCTGATGAGGTCGAGCGACA
>JAQBWG010000154.1 GCA_027625225.1 Chloroflexota bacterium
CGAGGTTGCCGCCCCAGGGGCCCTGTCCGACGGAGCTGCTTTCGACTTCGCGGTCGGGGGCGGTTCCGACGACGCCAATCATGGGCGCCAGGTCCCAGGTGATATTCTTGCTGAACACGCCCTTGCCGTCGCGGGTGGTGCCGCTGGGGCCGGGCAGGTGCTTGATGATGTGGACGAAGCGTTCGTTAAGTTCGGGCCACTTGGAGGAGTCGCTGAACGGGCCGCGTCCGGGACCCCACGCGGTGAATCCCTGGTCGCCGACCTCGATGGCCTCGATGGTGACTTCAAGCAGGTCGCCGCGTTCCGCGCCCTCGACGTAGACGGGGCCGGCCATGGGGTTGCCCTGCGGCGGGAAGAACTTACGCGTGGGCAGGTCGTCGATCTGCGGCGCGACCTCGGGAGAACGGATGAGACCGCTGCCGGCGTCCTCGGTCTCGACGGCAAAGCTCTCGCCCTGCTTCACGCGAATCTTGGGCTCGTGACGCCAGTTCAGCTCGTAGTGCATGGCCTCGGAACGAGGAATGCTTTGCATGACTGTCTCCTACGTTTAAAGGGTTTGGGGAATGGCGCCGAGCTGCCGGAGCATGCCCAGTCCGTCGAACTCCTCCCACTCCTCGGCGATGCGGTCGCCCTCGAATTTGTGGATGGTGATGCCGGTCACCCTGATGGGCTTGCCGGTGGGGGCGACGCCCATGATGGGGCCTTTCTGCACGCCTTCGAGCACCCAGCGGCCGATAACGTAATCGCCGGTGTGAATCTGGAGCTCGTAGGTGTAGGTGCGGCCTGGGAAGGCGGCGCGGAAGTCGGCGAACAGGCCTTTGAGTTGTTCGCGACCGCGCAGCTCGATGCTGGGCGCGTGCCAGATGAAGTCTTTGGTGAACAGGTCATCTACAAGGTCGAATTCACCCTTGCCGATGATGTCGTCGATGACTCTATCCATCGTTCGTTGGCGTGATGCTTTCGACATGGTTACTCCTCTTATCTAAAGGCGAAGGCGCGCCTGGGGTTGTCGATGAGGATGGCATCTAGCTGTTTTTGAGTAAAGCCGCGCTTGCGGAGGCGGGGGACGATGTTTTCGAGTATGTGGGCGAAACCCTTGCCGCCACGGGCGCTGTGCTGCCAGGGCATGCAGACATCCTGGCCGACGAGGAGCTGGGAGAGGTGGCCTTCATCTACGAGAAACTGAATACGTTCAATGCGCTGGACGTCGCTCTGCATGAGGTCTGTCTTGTCGAGATACTCTATTGACGTGTCTTCCATGGCGAACAGGTCGTCCTGTATGAAGCAGCCCGTCTGGGCGAGGTCTTTCAGGACGGCGTAGTCGTTCATGATGGAACTGATGTGTCCGATGACGACGTTCTTAGGGTCGCCCCCAGCTTTGATGATGATGTTCAGGATTTCGGCGGGCGAGCGGTCGCTAAGGCCCGGGTGGATGGTGATGGGGCAGCCGGTGGCCAGCGATGCGGCCACGGAGCCGCGGATGACGCGCTTGGTCGTGTCTTCAAGCGGATAGTAGCAGCCAATCTCTCCAATGACGCCTGCCTTTACTCCAGTGTCGCCGACGCCGACGGTGATATCGCGGATGATTTCTTCAGCAAACTGGTCTTCGGATTTCTCATCGGTGCCGGGCGGGTATGAAGCGGGCACGTAGTAGCTACAGCCCATGATGACGTTGAGTCCGGTCGCGCGCGAGATGCGGGCGAGGGCGAGCGGGTCGCGGGCGATGCCGATGCTGGTGGTGTCGACAAGGCTAGCGCCGCCCGCATGTTTGTATTTCAGCACCTCGCGGATGGCGGCGTTGGTGTCCAGCAGATGAAAGATGTCCATGTTGAAGGTGCCGATGACGCCATGCTTGCCGTAGATGTCCATGGTGAGAGGTTTGTCGATGTAGTGTCGCTTGCTGGCCTCGTCGGGCATCACGAAGTACTCGGAGCGGTCGATAAGCAGGTGCTCGTGGCCGAGGGTGATGCCGAGGTCGGCGGCGTCAATGGGGCCGAGCACGGTCTGGGCTTTGCCGGTGAGTTTCGATGCGGCTTTCTTTTTCGGTGCGGTTTTTGGCATGTGGTTGTTCCTTACTTGAATGTGAAGGCGCGGGCAGGGTTGTCCACCAGGACGGCGTGAATCTGCTTTTCCGTCCAGCCGCGCTTGCGCATGCGGGGGACGATGTTTTCCAGGATGTGGGCGAAGCCCTTGCCGCCGTAGCGCGTCCAGCCGGTCTTGAAGCAGACGTCCTGGGCGATGAGGATGCGGTCGAGGTAGCCCATCTCAATGATGTTCTCCAGGTTTTCCATGCGTTGTACGTCGCTGGGCACCCATATCTCCTGGTGGGCGACGAAGCCCCAGATCGAGTCTTCGGCGCCGAAGACGTCGAATTCGATGAAGCAGCCGCGCTCGGCGATTTCGCGGATGGCGTCCAGGTTGCGGACGCCGTCGAGGTGGCCCATGACGACTTGCGACATGTCTGCGCCCGCCTTTTCGAGGTCGTTCATGATTGAGGGCAGCGAGTCGTCGTGGAAGCCGGGGTGGATAAGGATGGGCGCGCCGGTCTCGGTCTGGGCGCGGGCCGAGGCGCGGAGGACGCGGCGCTCGGTCTCGGAGGTGGGCCAGAAGTTGCCGATCTCGCCAATCACGCCGGCCTTGACGCCGGTGTCGCCGACGCCAGTCGTGACGTCGCGGACGATGTATTCGGTTATCTGGTCTTCGGTGCGCGAGTCCATGTCGGCGGGGTAGGAGACAGGGACGTAGTGCGAGGCGCCCATGACCACGTTGAGGCCGGTGGCGCGGGAGATGCGGGCGAGGGCGAGCGGGTCGCGGGCGATGCCTATGCTGGTGGTGTCGACCACGCTTTGGCCGCCGGCGTACTTGTACTTGAGTGCCTCTTCGATGGCGATTTTCTCGTCGAGAAGCAGGTTGATGTCGCGGTTGGCCATCCAGCGCTTGCCGATGGTGCCGAGCATGTCCATGGTGAGCGGCTTGTCCCAATAGTAGCGCTCGCTGGCCTCGTCGGGCATCTGCATGTAGCAGGTGAGGTCGATGAGCAGGTGCTCGTGGGTCATGGTTATGCCGAAGTCCTTGGGCTCGATGGGGCCGAGGACGGTCTGAATCTTGCCGGAGATGGCGGACTTGCCCTTCCTGGCGGACGGTTTGGCGGCGGGTTTTTTGGCTGGACTCACGCGGGCCTCCTAGATGGACGGGTGTATGAAGGCGGATGGTACGGCGGGACAGGCTGGGGTGTCAAACGGGTTTATTTACGTTCCGTCTTTCATCATGTCGGCGATATATTCGGCAATCATGATGGTGGTGACCATGGTGTTGGCACGGATGACGTTGGGCATGATGGAGGCGTCCACCACACGCAGGTTACTCAGTCCGTGGACGCGACCCTGCTGGTCGACGACGGCCATGCTATCGGACTCCGGCCCCATCTTGCAGGTGCCGGCGACGTGGTGGCCCGTGTAAGGGTGGCGGAGCATCCAGTCGAGCAGGGCGTCGTCGGAGGCGATGTCGGCCTCGGACGGCTCCAGGCGGCGCTCGACGAACGGCTCGAAGGCCTCGTTCTCGACAAGTTTCAGGCACAGGCGGACGCAGTCGAGCACGCGCTGACGGTCGAAGTCGTCATCGAGGAAGCGATAGTCGAGATATGGGGTGTCGTTCGGGTCGGCGGAGCGCAGCCGTACTTCGCCTTTGCCCATCGCCATGTCGAGTACCGGGCCGATGTAGAAGCCGGTGAGGCCGGATGCTGTGTCGGCGGTGAGTCCGCCACCCTTGCCAACGAACGCGACCGAATCTTCGTCGTCAACGCCGCCGCCCATGTAGTTGCCCACGATTATCATCATGTCGTTGCGGAGTTGGGAGCCGGGTGCGGTATAGCGGAGGATGACCTGTATCCAGGGGCCGAGTCCGTCGAGGTTGTAGCCGGGTTTCGTTTTGTACACGAGCAGGAACACCGGATGGTCGCGCAGGTTCTGGCCCACTCCGGGCAGGTCGGCAACGACAGGGATGCCGTGCTCCTTGAGATGGCCTGCGGGGCCGACGCCGGAGAGCATGAGGAGCTGCGGTGTGGCGATGGAGCCTGCGGCGAGGATGACTTCGCCGCCTTCGATGACGCTGCGCTTGCCGTCCGTTTCGACCTCGATGCCAGTGGCTGTCGTGCCGTCGAACAGCACGCGATGGACGGTGGTGTTGGGCTGGATGGTGAGGTTTTTGCGGGCGCGCACCTCGGATGTGAGGTAGGCGATGTTGGTACTGATGCGGACGCGGTCGGGACTGTTGCGGGGGACAGGGCCGACGCCGGTGGCCTCGGGGTGATTGAAGTCGGGTGTCATTGGGAAGCCCTCATCACGGGCCGCTTCATAAAAGGCGTGCTGCAGGGGTAGCCATTCGTCGGGACGGAAGCGACGGGCGTGCATGGGGCCGTCGGTGCCGTGGAAGGCGTCGGGGAAGTCTAGGTCGGTCTCCAGTTTCTTGAGATAAGGAAGGACTTTGTGGTACCCCCACAGGTCGTTGCCTTCGGCGGCCCAGCCGTCGTAATCCTCCGGCAAGCCACGCAGGAACATCATGGCGTTGATGGCGGTGGTGCCGCCGACGAGCTTGCCGCGCGGGATGGGCATGTCGGTGGCATAGTCAGTGGCGCGGGCGGTGTAGCCCCAGGTGTCGTGGCTGAGCGCGACGTGACCGGAGGGGGTGCCGTAGCCGTACTTCACGTCGTCGGGTGTGGAGTCGAGGTCTGGGTAGTCCGGCCCGGCTTCGAGCAAAAGCACAGTGCGTTTCGGGTCTTCGGTGAGTCGTGCGGCCAGGGCCGCACCTGCGGCGCCGGAACCGATTATGATGTGGTCGTAAGTCATGAATATCCTCGGTATTGGTTGATGGCGGGAGTATAACAGGATGCCGGAAGCGCCTGATTTGGAAATCACGGTCGCGTTCCTGAACGAACGCGCGAAAGGACTCGCTATCGAGTCGGCGCAGGTCGTCAAGCCGAGCGTGGTGCGTCCGCTGGCAGGCGATATCGTCGACCAATTGCCCGGCCGCACACTGGAGGGGTTCGAGCGCAGGG
>JAQBWG010000155.1 GCA_027625225.1 Chloroflexota bacterium
GACCGGATGCCACTCTTGGCAGACGAGAGATATATCTTGCTCACCACATGCTTCGTCGCATCGTACGCCACTTTCGTCCGCATACCGATGCTTGCCAGAAACTCATCGATACTGCATGGTAGCCCGTCACGGGTGAACTCAACCGCGTCACCTAACGTCAACAGCAGTTCTTTGCCGCCTTTTGTTACCACAGTGATGCTTCGCCGTGCCATATCTACCAGCTTCACATCGCAGTCGGCAAATACAATCTCTTTATTAGCGTTCCCAGTGTCGCCAATATGGCGCCTGAGTCTCATCGGAAAGACCTCGAAGATTCGTCGCTCTTTTACGCTACTGTAATTCATGAACCCACCTGCAGCTATGGAATCTTGGATATTCTTTCCCCGAATTTCTCTCAACGCCTGTATTGACGCTTCGAGAGTTTTGTCGGCGACGGTGGCACACGCACCACCGTCGCCGATCACAGCAGAGTGCTAGCTCCCTTGGCTAACCCAGGGGAGTATAGCTAGCCTTTTCTTTACCGAACCCGAAGCCGGGCAGCCGCACTAGCTTTTTCAGGCTGCCGCCAATGCTTCCCAGGTCCGAGAGCGATCCAACCCAGCTTTCTTCCTTCAGGCCGGTCGCGATGAGAGTGAGTTGTACTTTGCCTTCCATCTCGTAGTCCATCGTCATCCCGAAGAAGATTTGGGCATTGCTGGACGCCACCTTGCGGATAAGCTGTCCCGCCTCGTTACAGCCGCCGAGCGTTACCTCGTGACCGCCGCGCACCGAGAACAGCACACCCTTCGCATCCTTGATCGACAGGTTCAGCAGCGGATTGCGTATCGCCTGCTTCGCCGCCTCGATCGGCCCCGTGCGTCCGGCCGCCTGACCGATAGCCATCAGCGCGCCGCCCGGATGGTCCATAATGCTCCGCACATCGGCGAAGTCCACGTTGATTTCGCCCGGTACGTTGATGAGTTCGGACACACTCAGTATGCCCTGCGTCACCACCTCGTCCGCCGTTCGGAACGCCTCCAGCATCTCGGCGTCGTGGTTCATGAACCGGAGCAGCCTGTCGTTATGGATGACAATCAGGTTGTCCACGTACGGCCGCAGCCTGCGAACGCCCGACACTGCGTCGCCGCGACGTCGCGAGCCCTCGAAGCTGAACGGCGTCGTGACCACGCCAACTACAAGCGCACCCATCTCTTTTGCAAGATGAGCAACATAGGGAGCGGCGCCGGTCCCAGTTCCGCCCCCCATACCAGCAGTGACAAACACCAGCTCAGCATCTTTGATAACACGGCGGATCTCCTCGGCCGACTCTTCCGCGGCCTGCTCACCGACCTTTGCCATGCCACCGGCGCCCCAACCTCGGGTCGCCCGCTGGCCGATCTGGACGATTTCCACCTCTGAAGACGCCTCGTGAGCCTGCTCTAACGGCTTCACATCCGTGTTCAGCATCGCGTACCGGACACCGCGCACCGACCGCGACAGCATCCGCTTTACCGTATTGCAGCCACCGCCACCCACGCCGACCACCTTGATGCGGGCCGGAGCCCGATGCCACTCGTCGTGCGCCTCGTTGTTCTGCTGCTTCAACGGGACACTATGTCCGTTCGGCGACTCACTAACCTTGGGTATAAATCCGTCTACACGTACCATGTCTGTCCTCCTCACTTGGGACGCTTCCGGACAATTTGCCCGTTTCCAAATGATGAGAGCAAAGCAACATTAAAACAATGGCGAAATAGTACCAACTAATGACGTAGTAAACGTACTGTTTTTCTTCATTTTTAACACGCCAATTACGACACGATTAACCTTTATGAAATCTTTAGAAACAGGATATACCCCCGTTACTTCCGCAACAAAAAAGACGGATGCAATATTCGCGCATCCGTCTTCATGCTCAAATTTAATCAGGAAAAGTCTACATAAACGCAGACATTTTACGAGCCTTTTGAAAGCACCTTTGCGCGCTCGTTTGCCTGGTCAATAATGTCCAGACCCACCAGTTCGCCCCACGCCGCAAGTATCTTCGTCGTGATAGGCCCCGGCGCCTTCTCGTTCAACCGCCGCTTATCCACCACGCCGATAGGTAGGATGCAGTACGGCGTGCTGCTGATGAACGCCTCGTCCGCCGTGTACACATCGTACGGCTGCAGCTTCTCTTCCGAGGTCGGGATGCCCATCTGCTCGCACAGCTCCATCACCGTCTGCCGCGACACCCCCTGCAGCAGCGCCTCGTCCGTCGGCGTGCGCACCACCCCGTCCGTCACCACGAAAAAGTTCGCCCCGAACGCCTCCGCCACGTTCCCCTCCATGTCCAGCAGTATCGGGAACGCCTCCGGGTCAACATCCACCGTCTCCAGGTCGCCCATGACGAAATTTAGTCGACTGAAATTCTTCGCCTTCGGGTCCACCTGCTGTGACGACATCGCCCGCGCCTTCGGGATGACCCCGCTGCCGCCTCGCGCGAACGCCGGCGCGTACCGCACGAAGTCGATGGGGTCGATGAATATCGAAATCGTTGGCTTGTTCGCGTCCTGAATCCTGCCGCCGATGCCCCGTGTCACGATCGTCGAAATCATATAGTCGTCGTTCGCCGCCTTGCGGATGGACTCGTTCTTCGCCACCGTCTCGTGCAGCAGCCGCCCAAGCTCGCCCATGCCCATCCCGATATCGATACGCACGTACTTCAGCGTGCGCTCGAACCGTTCCAGGTGTTCTTCAACCTTGAACATCTTGCCGTTGAACGTCCGCAGCGTGTCGTACACCGTGTCCCCGAGCTTGAAGCCGCGGTCCAGCATCGAAATCTTGGCCTCGTTCCGCCGCACCCACTCCCCGTTTAGCCATATCCAGTACTGTTCCATCGAGTCACTCCTTGCATCGCTAATGGAGGAAAACCGTTGGTCCTGAGCCTGTCGAAGGGCGCGCGGTTTTCCTCTTTAGGTGTTGATTCCCGTCAACACCCGCACCGCGTCCCCCGTCTTCACAACGCCACCAGATACCACCCGCGCCAGCATGCCCCGCTGGCCTTCCAACTCATCGCGAAGACCTTCGCGATGCTCGTCCAGACGGTAGCACGGCGTGCACAGCCCCGTGATTTCCAGCACCGTCTCGTCGCCCAGCGCGACCCTGTCGCCCTTCTGTAGCGTCTTGATATCCAGGCCCCGTGTGGTGACGTTCTCACGGATGTCGGAGGGCTGTAACCCGAACGACTCCAGCGTCTCCGCGTCCATCAGCAGCACCTGCCGCTTGTTGTGCAGCCGTTCTGATGACGCGTGCCGGTCGCCTTCGATGCCGACCCCTTCGACGAACGTCGCCTTGTCCACCGTCCGCATGGGCTGTTGGTACCCCGTGCAGATGTGCAGCGAGGTCACCCGCCCTTTCGATTCACCCATGCCAACCTCCCTGAGTGCACCCGTTCGTCCTGAGCCTGTCGAAGGAGAGCGGATGAAAGAAAGATTTAAAGAGAGGAATGAACTATTTCCACTCCCAGATCTTCGTCTTGGAGTTGCCCTCGCCGTCCGACTCCATCTCCAGCACGCCGAGCACCAGATTCAGACGCGACAACTTTTCCGAGCCTGCCTGGTAGTTGATGCTTCCGCGTATGCGTATCCCCATGCCTTCGCCGGTGGGAGTCCCAACCCCGAACCCTTCCCATATCACGCTGTCACCCTCATCCGTCATGGTGATGCCCGATACTTCTCCGTACAACTGCCCCGGGATTCGCTCGTACAAAGTCATCGTCGCCATGGTGTTCGACTTCATCCCCAGCAGCTTGCCCTGTGCCTTGAAGCTCACTTCCATCTTGACGTGCTTCCCGTCGTCGCCCTTCAATACCCTTGTTCCCGTTTGTTTCCCAGTGCCTTCGCTCAGTAGCTCGCCTAACATCGTTCTGACACCTCCTCGAAAACTACCCCTTTGTAAGGGTTGGCTAATATTAGCACTCCGCTTGTTTCGCAACAATGAACGGGTCTTTGTCATTCTGGCACTGAGCGCAGTCGAAGGGTCTCACGCGGCGCAGCCGTATATCCCCTCTCCCCTTGCGGGAGAGGCCTGTTCGCCACAGGCGGACGAGGGTGTGAGGGGTATCCCTCGTTCGTCCTGAGCCTGTCGAAGGGCGAGCAGACACTAAGCATTGCGGTAATGGTTCCGTGTCTGAAGAAGGCCTACACCTAAAACACTGTCATTCTGAGCGAAGCGAAGAATCTCAGGCCAATGGTTGCTATAATCCGCCCACATACCCATCAAACTACGGGAGCAAAAATGCAGACAGCCACCAAACTGGGCGCCGGAAACTTCACCTACACCCCCGTCGAAGGCTGGGAGAAACGCCCGGCTAACATGAAGTGGCGCGAGGTCGCCGGCGTCGCCGTAGACCCCAAAGACAACGTCTACCTTTTCACCCGCGACCCCGGCGCGGTCGTCGTATGCGACCCCGACGGCAACGTGAAGTCATCCTGGGGACAGGGCCTGTTCAAGAACCCCCACGGCCTCACCATCGGCCTCGAAGGCGACACCCTGTTCTGTATAGACAACGGCGACCACACCGTCCGAAAGACCACCCTCGACGGGGTGGTGCTCCTCACCATAGGCACCCCAGGCAAAACATCTCCACTCCACAGCGGCAAGCCCTTCAACAAGTGCACCCACGTTGCCCTCGACCCCAGATCCGGCGATATCTACGTCTCCGACGGCTACGGCAACTCCGCCGTCCACAAGTACGACCCCAATGGTAAGCACCTCTTCTCCTGGGGTACCCCAGGCACCGACCCCGGCCAGTTCAACCTCCCCCACAACATCGTGACTGACAAGGACGGCTACGTGTACGTCGCCGACCGCGAGAACCACCGCATCCAGATTTTCAACTCCAAGGGCGGCTTCGAAGACCAGATTGTGAACATGCACCGCCCCTGCGCCATCTATATGTCCAGGGACGGGTATCTCTACAACGGTGAGTTGGGCTTCGGTATGCCCGTCAACAAAGAGACACCCAACCTCGGCCCCCGCATCAGCATCTACGACACCAAGAAAAAACGGCTCGCCC